>CAZKEW010000096.1:0-8918 GCA_964551885.1 uncultured Eubacteriales bacterium | reverse complement strand
TGAGGAAGGAAGCTCAGGACATACTCGCCGGCCAGTGTTGAGGGGACGGTTCTCCATGAGAACCGTCCCCTCACTACACTGCGTTCGCATTAATAACTTTACAAGAAAAAGAGGGTTTGATAAGATGAAAATCAGAAAGACTCATGAAAAAGAAGGTTATTTTAGGCTGCCTCCTCATCCTCGTCTTCGCCCATCTTACGGCCCGGGATGAAGACCTCTGGGATGCGTCGTTGGCGAAATTTTCTTCCCTCCTTTCCTTTATCGAGGAAAATTACTACCGCGAGGTCGAGCCCGATAAGCTCGTCTATTCTTCGATCAAAGGGATGCTCGAAACGCTCGACCCTCATTCGTATTTTCTTGACCCGGACAGTTACTCGCGCATGCGCGAGGAATACACGGGTAAGTATTACGGTTTGGGGATCCAGATCTCGAAACAAGAAGACAATCTCGTCGTTATCTCGCCCATCGAAGGGACGCCGGCGAGCCGTCTGGGCATCCTGCCTGGAGATATCATCTCGCACATCAACGGTGAAAGCACCAAGCCGATATCGAGCTTGGAGGCGATGCAGAAGCTCAGAGGGCCTAAAGGGACTAAAGTCACCATCACCATCGTCCGGGAGGGGCTGGACAGGCCCCTGGAGTTGACCATCGAGCGTGAAGAAATCCCCCTGCGCAGCGTCCCCTATGCCTTCATGATCAATGATGAGGTAGGTTACATCTTTATCCGCAACTTCGCCGAGACAACAATAGGGGAATTTGAAGAAAAGATGCGGGTTCTCGGCGAGCAGGGAGTGAAAAAACTCATCCTCGACCTGAGAAGAAATAGCGGCGGCCCCTTTTTCCAGTCGATCGAGATTTCCGATGAGTTCCTGCCCAAAGGAAACCTGATCGTTTCCATCAAGGGCCGAAACAAAGTTTATAATAGAGAATTCCGGGCCGTCAGAGATAATCAGTATGAGAAAATCCCTCTCGTCATCCTGATCAATCGGGGAAGCGCCAGCGCTTCGGAAATCGTCAGCGGCGCTGTCATGGACAACGACCGCGGGTTGCTCGTCGGCGAAGACTCTTGGGGGAAAGGGCTCGTTCAGACTGTTTTTCCGTTGGGCGAGAGTCTCGCTGTTGCCCTGACCACGGCGAAATATTATACGCCGAGCGGGAGGTCGATCCAGAGAGATTATGGGCATATCGAAGATTACTTGCTCTACAAGAAGGCGCCCGAGGAAAAAAGGGAAGTGAGATACACGGCCAAAGGGAGGAAGGTCCTCGGCCAAGGAGGGATCACGCCGGATTACGAAGTCTCTTCCACCCTGGCGCTATTGACGGCGGAATTGATGATCAAGGGAGCCTTTTTCAGCTACGCCCGCAAGTTTGTCGGTCACCAGACCGGGTTGTCCAAGAACTATATCTTTCCGCGCGAGGAGGGTAAGAGCGGCAATTTGAATGGGGAGAAAATTTCTGTCGGGAAGGATTTCGTCGTTGATGTTAGAGTCGTCGAGGATTTTAAAGATTATCTCCGGCTGAACAAGATCGCCTTCGACGAGGCCAAGTTCAAGGAGTCAGGAAAAGAGATCAAGAGAGAGTTGGAACGGGAGATTTTTTCTTCGGTTTGGGGGATCGAAGAAGGCACGAAAGCCTACCTGAAAACAGACGCTGTGGTCCTGAAGGCCTTGGAGGTTATGCCCGAGGCAGAGAAATTGCTGGAAAATCCGAATTCTCGTTAAAAGTGGGGAAATCTTTAGTTCCCTCGTTTTCCCATGAGTCTTTAGCGGAGGATCTAAGAATGAAAATTGCCTTGGCCTCTGACCATGCCGGTTTTGACCTAAAAAAAGGAGTCCTGGCCTACCTGGAGCAGCAAGGGATTGCTTTCAAGGATTTTGGCTGCGGCTCGGCTGAGACGGTGGACTATGTGGATTACGGCGCTCGAGCCATGGAAAGCGCCCTTGCGGGAGAATGCGACCGGGCCATCCTGTTTTGCGGCACCGGGCTGGGAATGGCCATCGTGGCCAATAAATTCAAGGGGATCAGGGCAACTCCCTGCTGGAATATTTACACGGCCGAGATCAGCCGCAAGCACAATGATTCGAATTGCCTGTCTCTTGGCGGAAGGGTTCTCACGCTTGAGGAAGCCACGGCAATCGTCTCCGCCTGGCTTGGATCTCCCTTCGAGGGAGGCCGGCACGAGGGGAGGGTCGAGAAAATTTCTGAGCTCGAGAGAAAGAATTTCAAGGAATAAAAAAGGAGAAAACGCCGATGACTCCCTTTTCCGAGAAAATCCTTTCGTTAGGCCAAAAGATCGAACAAAATAACCGCTGGAGGCAGGAGGAATCTTTCAACCTTATTCCCTCAGAGACAACCCCCTCGCTTCTGGTCAAGCTCTGCGAAATTTCCGACCCTTCGGGCCGGTATGCCGAGCATAGGACCATGAAGGGGGAGGAAGTCTATTTTTATCAAGGGATCGATTTCATCCGGGATGTGGAAGTTGAAGCGCAAAAGGAATTGGGGCAATATTTCGGCTGTTCCGATGTCGAGCTCAGGCCCATTAGCGGCCAGATGGCCAACGAAGTCGTGTTCAAGGGAATGGTCCGCTTCATTAACCGCAATCGGCCTGAGGGCCAGCCGATGCGGAAGATGCGGCTGGTGATGAATAACGACCTGACCAAAGGCGGCCATCTCAGCTCCCAGCCCATGGGGGCGCTCTTCAATTTCGTGGAGGAAGACCCGAAGACCGGAAGAGAAAATGTCCTCAACTTCCCGGTCTCTCAAGATAATCCCTATAAGACCGATCTCGGCAAGTTGGGTGAGATCTTGGAGGAGCACAGGCCGGAGTTGATCATTTTCGGCAAGAGCATGTTCCTCTACCCGGAGCCCGTGGATTTTGTCGCCCGGGTGGTCAAAAGCTGGCCGGAGCGGCCGGTGATCATGTATGACATGGCCCACGTCCTGGGCCTCTACGGCGCCTTTCAAGAGCCTTTTCAGGATGGGGCTGACATCGTCACCGGGAGCACACACAAAACCTTTTTTGGCCCGCAGAGGGGAATCATCGCCGGCAATTTTCCTTCGGGGAGCCCTCTCCGCAACCTCTGGCTTGATGTCAAGAGCCGGGCTTTTCCCGGGTCCACAAGCAATCACCATCTGGGCACTCTTCTCGCCCTGCTCATGGCGACGTATGAGATGAACGCTTTTAAAGAGGAATACCAGACGAAGGTCAGGCAAAACGCCAAGGCCTTCGCCCGGGCGCTCAAGAATAACGGGATCTTTGTTGAAGGCGATGAAAAGGACGGGTTTACCGAGACCCATCAGGTTCTGATTCGTGTCCGCGCTTACGGGCCGGCCCAGGAGATCGCTCGGCGCCTGGAGGAGAATAACATCGTCACCAACTACCAGGCGCTTCCCGACGATGAGACATTCCTCGATTCGAGCGGAATCCGCACAGGCGTCCAGGAGATGACCCGCTTCGGCATGGTGGAGAAGGATTTCGATCCCCTGGCGGGCTATATCGCCGATGTCATCGTCAGGAACAAAAAGGTCAAGGAAGAAGTCCGGAAGCTGCGCCGGAATTACTTAGAAATGAAATTCTGTCTGTCTCTCAAGGATTCGCTTCCCGTGGCCGCAAAAATCCTGAAGAGCATTTTTCCCCGCCCCGGCTTTATTGAGCATCTCGTCGAGGAATTAACGAAATAATAATTAATGGAAAGGGACGAAATATATTGCTATTGTCATCGCGAGCGAAGCGTGGCGATCTGACCCGAAAGGGTCATTTCGAGCGTAGCGAGGAATCTCAAACTGAGATTGCTTCGAAATCTTCGATTTCTCGCAACGACTTCGTCGGATTGCTTCGTCGTCTCTTTGGCAAGAGGCTCCTCGCAATGACAGGCAAAAGAAGGATTGTGACATGAAAGTGTTAGTCATCGGCTCAGGCGGGAGAGAGAATGCCTTGGCCTGGAAGATCTCTCAGAGTCCGCGGGTCGAAAAGCTTTACTGCGCCCCGGGAAACCCCGGGACGATGGGACTCGGCGAAAATGTGCCCATCGGCGATTCTGATATCCCGGGGCTGGCTGATTTTGCGGCGGAGAAGAAAATCGACCTGACTCTTGTCGGACCGGAGCTGCCACTCACATTAGGCATCGTCGATGAGTTCGAGGAGCGGGGCCTGCCCATCTTTGGCCCCAACAGAAAGGCAGCAGAGCTCGAAGGGAGCAAAATTTTTGCCAAGCAGTTTATGGAGCGCCACCGGATTCCCACGGGGCGGTTTAAAGTGGCTGAATCCCAAGCCCAAGCCCTGCGAGTCCTCAAATCCGGAGAATTTTTCTTCCCTCTGGTGGTCAAGGCTGACGGCCTGGCTGCGGGCAAAGGCGCCATCGTCTGCCCCAGCCTCCGCAAGGCTGAGGAAGCTGTGGACATGATCATGGTGAAAAAACAATTCGGGGAAGCGGGAAGAAGACTTGTCATCGAGGAATTCCTCAAGGGCAAAGAGGTTTCCTTTATCGTCATCTCCGACGGCGCTAAAATGCAGCCTCTCGTGACGACGATGGACCACAAAGCCGTCTATGACGGAGACAGGGGGCCGAACACAGGTGGAATGGGCGCCATTTCGCCTTCGCCGTTTATATCCCCGGAAATGTTCTCGGATGTCATCAATAATATCGTCTTTCCTACCATCAACCGGATGCGCGAAGAAGGAAGAAAGCACAAAGGCGTTTTGTATGTCGGCTTGATGCTGACAGAAGAGGGGCCAAAAGTATTAGAGTACAACTGCCGGTTCGGGGATCCGGAAACGCAAGTCCAGATGCTGCGGCTGGAGTCCGACCTTGTCGAAGTGCTTCTCCACGCTCTCGAGGAGAACGTTTTGCAGCAAGAGATTCAGTGGAGCGACAAGGCTTCAGGCTGCGTCGTCTTGGCCTCGGGCGGCTATCCCATTTCCTACGAAAAGGGTAAATTGATCAATGGCCTGAAGGAGATCTCAGCTATACCCGGGATCACCGTCTTCCATGCCGGAACGAAGTTCGAAAACGGAGAATACTATACGAACGGCGGAAGAGTGCTGAATGTCTGCGGCTCGGAGAAAACCCTCGCTGAGACCATGGAAAATATTTACAGCGCCATCTCCGGCATTTTCTTCGAGGGGATGCACTACCGGCGGGATATCGGAACTTTGAAATAGGAGTGAAATATGGACGTTGCGATTTTTATCGGGAGCGAATCAGACTATGACGTCATTAAGGACGCCCTTGACCTGCTCAAAGAGTTCGGCGTTTCGCATGGCTTTGAAGTAACTTCCGCTCACCGTTCGCCCGAGCGGACGAGGAAGCTCATCGCCAGCTTCGAGGAGAAGGGGGCGAAAGTCTTTATCGCTGTGGCCGGCAAGGCCGCCCATCTGGCAGGGTTTGTCGCAGCCCATACTCATGCGCCCGTTATCGGCGTTCCGGTGGAGAGCGCCGCGCTCGCCGGTCTGGATGCCCTTCTTTCCACTGTTCAGATGCCCAAAGGAATTCCTGTGGCTACGATGGGGCTGGGAAAGATAGGAGCGGCTAATGCCGCCCTCCTTGCCGTCCAGATCTTGAGCCTGAGAAACCCCCGCCTGAAGAAAAGATTGGCAGATTACAGAAAAAATCTGGCCTCTCAGGTGGAAAAAGCCTCGAATAAAATTCGCCAGCAGAAATGACCTCTTTTTCCATCCAGAATTTCGGCTGCCGGGTGAATCAAGCCGAAGTATTTTCCTGGGCCGAGGAGTTCGAGCTGGGAGGGCTGAGGCTGGAGGAAGATTCGACCAGAGCCGATTTAGTTGTCGTCAACACCTGCACGCTGACAAGCCGGGCGGACCGGGATGTCCGCAAATTCATCAGAAAAATTTCCCGCTTAAACCCTAAGGCCAGGCTGATTATCGCCGGCTGCTCTGTGGACGGCGGTAGAGTAGAGTTCGAGAAAATTCCCCAGGCTTGGCTGCTTCTTTCCAATGGAGAAAAAGGAGGCCTGACATCGCGGGTCCTTTCTGAAGTCGGAGGCCGCCGAGAAGCTTTTTCTCAGCCCTTGCGGTCTCGCGGCCTGCTTAAGGTCCAGGACGGCTGCAATCTGCGCTGCACCTTCTGTATCATCCCTTCTGTAAGAGGGAAGAGCCGGAGCTTCGATAGAGAGGAGGTCCTCTCCCGGGCCAAACGCTTCGTCCGTCAAGGCTTCAAAGAAGTCGTGCTTTGCGGTATCCATCTTTCCTCCTACGGGCACGACCTTCGGCCCAAAAGCTCTCTCCTCGAATTATTGCAGGCGCTGGTGGAGCTTGAAGGGATGGCCAGGATTAGGCTGAGCTCTCTCGACCCCCGTTTTTTTGACGACAAGCTCGTTGACTTTGTCACCGGCAGCCCAAAAATATGTCCTCACTTTCATCTATCCTTGCAACACGGTTCCGACCGTATCCTCAAGCTCATGGGACGCGAATCACGGGTTTCTCAGTATGAGCGGATTCTCTCCCGTCTGCGCCAGAACTCTCCCGCAGCTTCGCTCGGGGCGGATATTATCAGCGGATTTCCCGGTGAGTCGGATGAGGATTTCGCGAGGATGTGTGATTTTTTAAAAAATTCGCCTCTGACCTATTTTCATGTTTTCACTTACTCACCGAGGCCGCATACTCCTGCAGAAGGATGGCCCCAGGTCGAAGACAGAGTCAAGCGCGAGAGGTCATCGCTATTGAGAAAGTTATCCGAAGAGAAACGCCGGGCTTTCCGCTTAACGTTCCTGGGCCAAGAGCTTGAGGGGATCGTCGTCAAGAAAAGCAACGGTGGGGGAGAAGTTTTGACCTCCAATTATATTGACGTTCAGGTTCCGTTTTGCCCAGGCAGGCAGGGCGCGGAGGCGAAAGTAAAGATCACCAGGGTGGAGTTACAGCACGCCTGGGGAGAGATTGTGGGATAGATAAAGCAAACGCTCAATGAAGAAAATCCATCTGCTTGCTCCTGAAATCTCTCAGAAAATCGCTGCCGGCGAAGTTATCGAAAGACCCTTTTCTGTCGTCAAAGAGCTTGTCGAGAACGCCCTCGATGCCGGAGCTTCAGAAATCAAGGTGGAGCTTCAAGCAGGCGGGAAAAAATACATCAAAGTCCAGGATAACGGCGCCGGAATGAGCCGGGAGGATGCCCAGCTCTGTTTTGAAAGGCACGCGACGAGCAAGATTTCGAGTGAGCATGACCTGGAAAAGATCACGACTCTGGGATTCAGGGGTGAGGCCCTCGCCAGCATCTCTGCCGTGTCCGAATTGGTCCTCAAAACTTCTGATGGCGAAGATGAGATGGGAATCCGGGTTGAGCGAAAAGGCGGAGATCTTGTTTCTGTTCAGGATATCGCTTTTCCCAAAGGGACAAGCGTGGAAGTCAAAGACTTGTTTTATAACCTGCCGGCGAGGCGGAAATTTCTACGCTCCGACCAGTCCGAGCTGGCTGTGATTGTCCGCTATTTGAGCGGCGTGGCCTTGGCCTTTCCTGAAGTCAGGTTTTCTTTGGTTCACTCACGGCGAGAAATCCTGAACTGTCCTCAGGTGGGAAGCTACAGGGAGAGGATTTTTCAGCTCTACGGGAAGGATGTGCTCGAGAAACTCATGGAGATCGATTTTGCGGAAAGAGAAAGCCGCATCCTCGGGTATGGGTCCCGGCCTCCCTTGGGAAAGGCGGATAAGGCCCATCAAGTCTTTTTTATCAACAGACGGCTGGTGAAAGACCGCGTCCTTCAGGCTGCCCTCAATCAGGCTTACCGGGGATTCCTGGAAAGGGAATTGTTTCCCGAGGCCTTTCTTTTTCTGACCCTTCCCTATGCCGAAGTGGATGTGAATGTTCATCCGGCTAAAGCTGAAGTCCGGTTCCGGGATTCCCAGTTCATTTTTTACCTTGTGCTCCGGAGCGTGGAGAAAGCCATGCTCAGGGAGAGAGGCATCAAGGAAATTTATCCTTCTCGGGAAGCCGAGGACTTGCAGCCGAGGGTGGAAGAAACGGCTTGGCGGCCGTTTGTAAAAGTTGTGGAGTCGGAGAACCGGGCTCAGATATTATTTCCTGCGGCAGACGAGTCTAAGGCAGGCAAGGCGTATCCTCACGTTTTGGGCCAATATTTGAACACCTACATCGTGGCTGGCGGCGAAGAGGGGCTTTTCATCATCGACCAGCACAACGCCCATGAAAGAGTTTTGTTCGAAAAATACAAAGAGATCGATGCCCAAAAACGCTGGCCGCAGAAGATCCCGCTGATTCCACTTCTCGTTGACCTTTCTCCTTCTCAGGTCTTGAGCCTGGAAAAGAATCAGTCCCTTCTCGAAGAGGCCGGTTTTAGAGTGGAGGCCATGGGAGGAAGAACATTTGTCCTCAACGGCTTCCCCGATATCTTCGAACTTGAAGCCGCCAAAGAGGTTTTGCTGGCTCTCCTTGAAGAAATGGGAGAAGAAGAGATAGAGAGAAAAAGAGAAAAGCTTCTTGCCACTTTAGCCTGCAAGACAGCGATCAAGGCGAACGAGGTTCTCCCGCAGGAGAAGATGGATTATCTGGTCGAGGAGCTTTTCAAGACTTCCAACCCGTCGCTTTGCCCCCACGGCAGGCCGGTGATCATCAAAGTCGATAAAAATCAAATCGAAAAAGGCCTCAAACGGATTTCCTGATTTTTCCCCGCCGCTCCCTTACTGTCATCGCGAGGAGCGTAGCGACGCGGCGATCTCATCGGATTGCCACGGCCCTCAGGGCCTCGCAATGACCACCTCTTAGAAAGATTTGGTGAACTTTAGGTCCAGATAGCCAATTCCCAGTTGCGCTGGAGTTTATAGACGATGTCAATTTTTTTGCTTGCCGAGCGGAAAGATTTTATGGCGGGAAACATCCAGGGAAAAGGAAGAAGTCTGGCGCGCCTGGAGAGACTCGAACTCCCGACCCGCTGCTTAGAAGGCAGCTGCTCTA
>CAZKEW010000095.1:1694-8972 GCA_964551885.1 uncultured Eubacteriales bacterium | reverse complement strand
GTCAGGCGGATGTTCTCCTGAATGAGCGTGCTGAAGCCCTCGAGCTCGGCTTTGATGGTGTAAACGCCGGGCGGAAGAGCGGGGAAACGGTAGGAGCCGTCAGCTTCAGTGATGAAGCTCCGGGTTCCCATCAGGTGGGGACCGGAGAGGGTCATGGTGACACCCGGAAGGGGCGTTCCTTCTTGATCGGCCACGGTGCCGACGACGGCGCCGGTTTCTCTGGACTGGCTAAAGGCCAGGGGCGAAAAAATGAGAAGGAGTGTCAAAAGCGTCAGAACAAACTTACTTTTCATTTTACCTCCTTATTGAGATTGCCATAAGGAATGGCTTCGCCATTCCTCTTGCTTTTTCCCTGTTTCGAAGTTCCTTTGATTCTCACCTCCTTATTTCTTTAAAATGCAGATTTCCCTTTTATCTTAGACTTTATCATTTTTATTATAGACTATGCAAACTTTATGCCAAGTTGCAGAAATAATCAAATTATGAATTATCAACAAGATAAGCGCCAGCCTCATCTAAAAAATGTAAAACAATCCAAAATCTCGTATTAATATTATTCAATTTTTTGGATTTATGCAAGCGATGATTATGTCTCTATACCGTGGCCGCAGGCTTTATCCTGCGTAAATAAGATAGCGTCTAGCCGCAAGCTTAAGCTTGCGCGATCTAAGACGCGGGCTAAAGCCCACGGCTACAACAAAAAACCCGATATTTGAAACGAAGCAAGTCCTATGCTATTTTAATTATGTGAAGGCATTTCCATGATAAAGCGTTTTACATAAAAAGCGTCGTGTCTGAATACCGGTAAATCGTTGAAGGGAGAACACGAATGAAGCGTTTTTTCTTTATGTTTGTGGTGTGCGTGATTGTTTCTGTTGCGGCATTTCCCCAGTTTCAAGGAAAAATCATGGGTCTTGTGACAGATAACGCCGGGACGCCGATTGAGGGTGTCACGGTCACCATTGTTTCCCAAAAGACGTCCACAGTGACCTATGAGCTCAAGACGGACAAGTCTGGGAAGTTCATTCAGGTCGGGCTTATGCCCGGATACTTTCAGGTGAGCTTCAAGAAAGCGGGTTTCATGCCCAAATCCACAGAGCTCAGGGTAAGCATCGGAGACGAGACAAAAATCGAGGTTAAGCTCGACACCACCGAGGAGTTGATCCAGAAGAATATCTCAGAAGCGGACAAGCTCTTCCTCAATGGGAACAAGCTCTACGCCGAGCACAAGTACCAGGAAGCGGTCGCCGCTTTTGAAGAAGCCATCAAGCTGAGTCAGGTCAACTGGGGATACTTTTTCAACCTCGGGCTTTCATATAAAAAGATGGACAAGAAAGAGGAAGCTCTCAAAGCTTTCCAAAAAGCGGTCGAGCTCAACCCGGGAAGCTACAGCTCCAACAAGGAATTGGGTGAGGTCTTGGCCAAAAGCGGCAATTTCCAGGATGCCAAGACGTTTTACCAGAAAGCCGTCGAGATGAGCCCCGACGATCCAGATGCCCATTTCAACCTCGGCGCCTGCCTTATCAACACCGGAGAACCGGAATTGGCCCTCAGCCACTTCCAGAAAACGGTTGAGCTCAAGTCGGATTATGCTGATGCCTACTATCAGATCGGGACAATTTATATCGGACAAAACAAGACCCAAGAGGCCGTGCAGAGCTTGGAGAAATTTCTGGAGATTGCACCGAATCACGAAAAAGCAGCGCTCGCCAAGCAACTGCTGCAATATTTGAAGAAATAACGGCTCTATGACGAGAAGTGTGGAAAGGCTATAATGGGCTCGTGCGCTGTTCGAGGCCTCCGCACGGAGCGGCTGGCTGAAATATGATGCGCCGTTACAAAAATAAACCGAACGCGCAAAACAGACGAGAACCCGGCATGTCCAAAGAAGAATATTTCACACCCCAAAGCCTGAGTCAAAGAGCGCTGGAAATGCTGGCTGCCGTCAAGGACCTCCGCGGCAGGCACGCTAATATCTCCTTTAAGCCGGAGCGAGCCGCGCTGCTCGTGCTGGACATGCAAGCCTATTTTCTTCGCCAGGACGCCCATGCCTTTATCCCCAGCGCACCGGCCATCGTTCCCGGGATCCGAACCCTCATCGAAGCCTTCACCGTTTGTCACAGGCCGGTTATCTTCACGCGGCATCTCAATTCGCCCCAAAACGCTGCGTTGATGGCCACGTGGTGGCAGGATTCAATTTCGAAAGATTGTCCCTGGGGCGAAGTTATCCCCGAGCTGGACCTATCCCGCGGTTGCGTGCTCATAAAATCCCAATACGACGCTTTTTTCCAGACCTCTTTGGAGGACACGTTGCGAACCGGCAGCGCAAACCAGGTAGTCATCTGCGGTGTCATGACCCATTTATGCTGCGAGACCACTGCCCGTTCCGCTTTCGTCCGCGGCTTCGAGGTGTTCTTTACGATTGACGGCACCGCCACCTATACCGAGGCCTTTCATCGGGCGTCGCTGTTAAACCTGGCGCACGGGTTTGCCGTGCCGGTTCTTGTCGCCGAAATCCTGTCAGGTTTCAGGAACTATGAAGGTTGAAGACACGGTCATCATCGGCGCCGGGCCTGCTGGCATTGCGACGGCGATGCAGCTCAAGCGATGCGGCCTCTCTCCCGTGCTTCTTGAAAAAGAGAGCGTCGGCGGCCTCCTGCGGAATGCCAGCCTGGTGGAAAACTACCCGGGATTTCCCAGCGGCATTCCCGGCCCGCGGCTGATTGCGCTCTTGGAAAAGCAGATTCGTCGCCTCGGAGTTGAAGTAACGAAGGAGGAGGCCGTCCGGCTGGACATCGAAAACGAGATATTCGTCATCGAAACGCGTCGCCTGTGCTACCATGCTCGGCGCGCGATCGTGGCCTCGGGGACAAAGCCAAAACTGCTGCCGCAGATTTCCATTTCGCCGCAAGCTCGGCGGAGAATTTTCTGCGAGGTCTGGCCTTTGCGGAAGGCGCGCGGCAAGGACATTCTCATCGTCGGCGCGGGCGATGCTGCCTTCGACTATGCCCTGAATCTGGCCAGGAACAACACGGTAACGATCCTGAATCGCTCCCATGACGCCAAATGCCTGTCTGCGTTGCGGGAGCGCGCGATGCGATCAAAGGCGATCGCTTTTCGGAACAACACCGCCGCTATCCGCGTTGATGCTGAGGAAACAGGCGGCAGGCTGAGCGTCGCCTGCGTGAGCGGCGGCCTGAAAGAAGACCTCAAAGCGGATCATGTCATCTTCGCCGTCGGGCGCGAGCCTCAACTGGACTTCCTGTCGGAAAGAGTTCGGGACAGGAAAAAGGAGCTCGTCCGCAAAGGCAGGCTTTATTTCGTCGGGGATGTCAAAAACGGCCTGTTCAGGCAGACCGCCATCGCCGTCGGCGACGGGCTGCGAGCTGCCATGCAAATTTGCGCGAGTCTAAAACCGCACGCTTGGCCGCAGGAGGGATAGTTTTATGGACGTGTTTGCCGTCGCCGGGACATCGGACATAGCGACTGTGTACCTAGCTGAAATGGGGAAGGGACGGTTGATTGAGTTCGTCGAGGCCCTCCAGCCGCCGTATTCGCGCGATGAGCGCTGGATTTTAATGATCTCCACGCTCTACGGCTGCCCGGTCGAGTGTCTGATTTGCGACGCAGGCGGGCAATACCAAGGCAAGCCCACGGCCGATGAAATCCTGGCCCAGGTCGATTACCTGGTGCAGCAGCGATATCCCGACAAGCGAATACCCGCGGACAAGTTCAAAATCCAGTTCGCCCGCATGGGCGAACCTTCGCTGAACCCGGCTGTGTTGGACGTCCTGGAGGCTTTGCCCTCCAGGTATCACGCGCCGGGCCTAATCCCATCCATTTCAACCATCGCCCCCCGAAGTGCTGACGCGTTCTTTGAGCGACTGATTGACATCAAAGACGGCCTGTATCCGAACGGCAAGTTCCAGTTTCAATTCTCTGTCCATACCACGGACGAGGCGCTGAGAGACAGGCTTATCCCTGTGAAAAAATGGGATTTTGCCCGCATGGCCGCCTTCGGCGAACGTTTTTTCAAGCCCCGCGACCGGAAGATCACTCTGAACTTCGCCCTGGCCAAGGGCATGCCCGTTGACCCCGCTGCCCTGCTGCGCTATTTTGACCCGGCGCTGTTTTTCATCAAAATCACGCCAATCAATCCCACTTGCCTGGCGTCCCAGAATGGGCTGATTTCGCACATTGACCCCAGTCGGCCCGAAAGCGGGAATGATATCGCTCGACGGCTGGCTGAATGCGGCTACGAAGTCCTCATCAGCATCGGCGAGTTAGAGGAAAATCAGATCGGCAGCAATTGCGGCCAGTATGTGTTGAAATACCTTGAAAGCCGGATGCCCGTCAAAGACGGATATACTTACCGGCTTAGAGCCCCAGCTCCGCTTTAAGCTCTGACAGGATATTTTTTAACGGAGGGGCCCCAAAAAGGTGGACGTTTCGGTAAAAGGTCGGTGGGCGATGCAGGAATTGAACCTGCGACTTCTACCGTGTGTAGGTTAGATGGGAAAAAAGAGAAAGCGCAGAAAATAAATGATTTCCCCTGTAAACCCGCGAAATTCCAGGCTTTCCGGATTGCGATATTTTTCGATATTTTGATGGATTTTTTGACTCCTCTCGATATTTTTGGGCACACTTTGGGCACAGTTTAGCCTTTAACCCTTTTTTTCTTTCAATCCTGGAACCGTAATTTCATCGCTTTTCAATCAATTTTAGCATGACGGCTGGCATACGGAGAGAGGTCTGATCTCTTCGCATTTGACTTACTTCTCTATCAGTATTATTCTTTTCGCAGGCAACCGAACAGGGTACCAAGGGCCATGAAATGCCCCAAATGTCAATTTGACAACACTTCCGATTCCAAGTTCTGCAAGGAATGCGGAACCCAGCTTTATCGTAGAGAGGAAATCCCTTTCTCCAAGACAATCACGCTCGAGACTCCGTTCAAAGTCCTGGACAAGGGCAGCATCTTTGCCGGGAAGTACAAAATCATCGGCGAGATTGGCCGAGGAGGAATGGGCGTTGTATTAGAGGCTGAAGATACAAAGCTCAAGCGCACGGTCGCACTGAAGTTCCTTCCGCCTGAGCTTAGCCTCTATCCCGAAGCCAAGGAGCGGTTCATCCGCGAGGCACAAGCTGCGGCTGCCCTGGATCATCCCAATATCTGTACCATCTATGAAGCGGAGGAGTATGAAGGCCAGGCCTATATTGCCATGGCCTATGTCAAGGGACAGAGCTTAAGAGAGAGGATCGCCAAAAGCCCTCTCCATACGGAAGAAGCCATAGATGTTGCCATTCAGGTAGCCGAAGGCCTCGCGGAAGCCCACAAGAAGGGGATCATTCACCGGGACATCAAGAGTGCGAACATCATGGTAACAGAAAAGGGCCAGGCGAAAGTTATGGATTTTGGGTTAGCCAAGGTTATAGGAGAATCGCTGATCACCAGAGAAGCTAAGACGATGGGGACTGTGGCCTACATGTCGCCGGAACAGGCGCGAGGAGAAGCCGTCGACCAGCGCACGGATATTTGGTCGCTGGGAGTCGTTCTCTATGAAATGCTCAGCGGGCAATTGCCGTTCCGCGGAGAGCGAGAGACTTCGCTGATGTATTCAATCGTCCATGAAGAGCCCAAGACTCTTAAAAGCATAAAGCCTGATGTTCCTATGGAATTAGAGCGAATTATCCGTCGGACTTTAGAAAAAAAGGCGGAATTACGATATTCCTCCGCGGGAGAGATGCTGAAGGACCTGAGGAAATATCAGGAAATGTTGAGAGCGGCCGAAGCCGGCGTGTTCAATCTCCGTTCATTCTTGCGCCGCGTCCGCCAGCCGAAGATTGCTATTCCCGCCGCCCTCGCCACTATCGCTATTGCTTTTCTCGCCGTCTGGTTCTCCGGCCGCCAGGCTAAAATCAGATGGGCCAGGGAAGAGGCTCTTCCAGAGATCGAGCGGCTTGTTGGAGAAAACGATGTTTGGCGGGATCTCACCGCTGCCTACAAACTTGCGGAAAAAGCAGAAGAGTACATTCCGCATGATCCCAAGCTTACCGAGCTCTTTTTAAAATGTTCTTTGAACATCAACATCAAGACAGAGCCCCCCGGGGCCAAAATCTATTTGAAAGAATATAAGGCTCCGGAGAGCGAATGGACATATCTGGGTGTTTCGCCGATCGAAAAGATCAGATTACCTATCGGAATCTTCAGATGGAAAATGGAAAAGGAAGGCTATGAGACAGTCCTGGCTGCATCTTCAACCTGGGATATAGATATTGGGAAACATGATATCATCATTCCAAGCGATCTCGTGAGAGTGCTGGAAAAAAAAGGAAGCATTCCGCCGGGCATGGTGCGGGTATCGGGAGCGGAAACGGATCTGGGGAAATTGAATGATTTCTACATAGATAAATATGAAGTCACCAACAAACAATACAAGGAATTCATCAACAACGGCGGATACAGAAACAGGAAATACTGGAAACAGAGATTTATTGAGGACGGAAAAGAACTGACGTGGGAAGAGGCCATCAAAGAATTCGTAGACCAGACGGGTCAACCCGGCCCTGCCACATGGCAGGGGGGAGATTATCCCGAGGGACAGGGTGATTATCCGGTTTCAGGAATCAGCTGGTACGAGGCGGCAGCGTATGCGGAATTTGCAGGGAGAAGCCTGCCAACAGGACATCATTGGGGTATGGCAAGGGGCCAATATACTCCAATGATTAAATGGCCACAACTCGGAGGTTTCGCCATATTTGCTCCCTTCAGTAATTTCAAGGGCAAAGGCCCTGTTCCGGTGGGGAGCCTTCCAGGGATAACGTCCTACGGAGCCTTTGACATGGCGGGGAATGTGAGAGAATGGTGCTGGAACGAAACCCAGAAAGGAAGATTGGTCAGGGGTGGCGCCTGGGACGATAACACCTATATGTTCGGGAATCGGAGCCAGGCGCCTCCCATGGATCGTTCCGCCAAAAACGGATTTCGATGCGCTTTCTATCACGATCCTGAGAAGATACCCGGATCAGCGTTTCAAGCGGCAAAACTCGGTGCACCCACAGATTTTTACAGAGAAAAGCCGGTTCCGGATTCAATTTTTCAGGTTTACAAGGAGCAATTTTCTTACGACAAGACGAATTTGAAGGCACGGGTGGAATCGAGGCAAGAAAGCCCTGAATGGATTCAAGAGAAGATCACGTTTGATGCCGCCTATGGCGGTGAGCGGGTCATGGCCTATCTCTTTCTTCCTAAGAACACACCGCCCCCTTATCAAACGG
>CAZKEW010000095.1:659-1681 GCA_964551885.1 uncultured Eubacteriales bacterium | reverse complement strand
ATCGAGCAAAGACATTGAAAGCTTTTATGAATACACGCTCTTCCTTTCTTTTATCGTGAAAAATGGTCGGGCGGTCCTCTATCCTGTCTATAAAGGGACATTTGAACGCGGAGATGACGCTTTAACTCCAATCTATCAAGGAAACGATTCTCATTTGTACACCGGATACCTGATTCAATTGGTCAAGGATTTCAAAAGATCCATCGACTATCTGGAGACCCGTCAGGATATCGACAGCAAGAAGCTTGCCTATTACGGAATGAGCTGGGGTGGGGCCTTCGGAGCGATCATCCCGGCCGCTGAAGAACGTCTCAAGGCTAGCGTGTTATTGGGAGGAGCCCTCGCAGCGCGTGGACGTCCTGAAGCATATCGGCTCAATTATGTGACCCGAGTAAAAACGCCGACCCTGATGTTAAACGGTAAGTACGACAACGCCCTTGAGACAGGAATCAAACCTATGTTTGACCTTTTAGGAACTCCGGCTGAACACAAGCGGCTGATATTGTACGAAACCGACCATATCCCCCCCATAAACGAAATGATCAAGGAAACCCTGGCCTGGCTGGATAAGTATCTGGGGCCGGTGAAGAGATAATCAACCTCTGAAATCTTTTTATAAAAATAACGAGAGATAAACGTTGGTGGGCGATACAGGATTTGAACCTCTGACTTCTACCCTGTGTAGGCGGTCACATCCGAAGGGAAGGCGCAGAAAATAAAGTGATTCTCCTGTGGGCAAAGGGTAAGTCAGGCTAACTCCTTTCACCTTGAGTCATGACCGAAGTCATGATCGGGTTGATATGATTAACGAAGTGTGCTATAAGTTTCTACACCTTAGGCTATTCCTTTTAGCGGCTTTTCGAAAAGACATGAAAATTATCGATACGACGTTATCGTTAGAAGACCTCAAGACCATGACCCGGAATCGCTTCGGCAACCTCGTGAAAGCCGTGGTTGACGTTGAACGGGAGATAGTGGCTGTTGATGGAGAGCTCCACTCCGATGAAGAGGCTCTCCTCCTG
>CAZKEW010000095.1:0-649 GCA_964551885.1 uncultured Eubacteriales bacterium | reverse complement strand
CAACGAAATTTATGGGGCATCAATATTTATCCAGAGCTCGAAGAAAAAGACTGGATTGAGTTTGATTCGATAATCAATATCCGTCCCTCTCAAGGCAACCGCTCGCGCGGAGTCGATGACCCTGCGCTGAGGGAAAAAATTATAAAGATCGTCTTCAACTTAGTGAAAAGATGAATTACAGACATCAATCTTTAGCCGCGGGCCGCTGGAATGATTTTTCCTTGATGGAACAAATGGCCCACATTGGCAGTGAAGTGGAGAGAGCAATGGCTTGGCGGCAGAAGAACAATCCTGAATACAGCCGGATGGCATTCGAACGCGCGTTGGAGCTTTTGGAATTGACCATCGCCGATCCCCGAAACCTGCGCCGCTTGAAAGAGTTGACCCGTTTGAGGGAAGCCCTGCTGGACTATTTCATGGGAGACAACCAGTTTCGTTCCTCCGAGAAAAGCTGGAAGAATTATTTTTATGCGTTTGGCTATGCGGTGAGCATCAGCAAAAACAGGTAGATGGATTTTTTTCTAGGCTTAACAGTCCGTAAAAACGGAGTGAGATATTTCTAGTTTTTCGGCAGCCAATCCCCATTCGAGACAAGAAAGTGGTGGGCGATGCAGGAATTGAACCTGCGACTTCTACCGTGTGTAGGATA
>CAZKEW010000094.1:0-9096 GCA_964551885.1 uncultured Eubacteriales bacterium | reverse complement strand
CGGAAATTTTGCTCGGCGATGAAGCGGTTGCTTTAGGGGCCATCCATGCCGGCTTGACGGCGGCGTATTCCTATCCGGGCACCCCGGCTTCGGAAATCATGGAATTTCTGATCAAAGCCGCGGCTGAAAACACCGAGCTTAAGGCTTCGTGGTCGGTGAACGAAAAAGTGGCCTATGAGGAAGCCCTGGGCGTTTCGTTTGCCGGCAAAAGGGCTCTGGTGTCGATGAAACATGTCGGCTTGAACGTCGCAGCAGATCCCTTCATGAACTCTGCTATAACCGGGACGAACGGAGGCCTGGTCGTTGTCGTCGCCGATGACCCGAGTATGCACAGCTCGCAGAACGAGCAGGACAGCCGCTACTACGCTCAGTTCGCCCAGATTTTTTGCTATGAGCCTTCCAGCCACCAGGAAGCCTATGAGATGACCCGGCGCGCCTTCGACATTTCCGAGGAGCTGGGGATTCCGGTGATGGTGCGTCTGGTGACTCGCCTCTCCCACAGCCGCTCGAGCGTCCAGCCCTTCCCGGCCAGGGGAGAAAATGAGCTTCATTACGGCGCCGGACAGGACTGGACCCTTCTGCCGGTCAATGCCCGCCGGCGCTTTAAGGTTTTGCTCGAGAAACAGGCCGAGCTCGTAAGGCTGTCGGAAGGATCGGAGTTTAATTCTCTCGAGCTCAATGAGAAAGGCCGCTCCCTCGGGATTATCGCTTCAGGAATAGCCTACAATTATGTCAAGGAAAACTTGAGGGACATCCGGAGCGCGCCATCCTTTCTCAAGACCGGCACTTACCCGATTCCGGAGAACCTGGTGGCTAAGCTCGTCCAGCATGTGGAAACTGTGCTCATTGTCGAGGAGGGATATCCGTTCATCGAAAAAACTTTGCGGGGGACCTTTGGCCTGCCCGGCAAGACCCTAAAGGGAAAGCTGAGCGGCGATCTTCCGCTTTCGGGAGAGCTGACGCCGGAAATCGTCCGGCCGGCTTTGGGCTTAAAACCCCTCGAGCGGCTTGAGCTCGGCGATTTCAAGCTCGCGGCCCGTCCGCCTCAGCTCTGTCAGGGATGCCCGCATGCTGATACATTCAATGCCCTGAACAAAGCCTTGCAAGACTATCCCCGCGCCAATGTTTTCAGCGATATCGGCTGCTATACACTCGGCGCTTTTCCGCCATACAGTGCTGTCCAGACCTGTGTCTGCATGGGCGCAAGTGTCAGCATGGCCAAAGGCGGCGCCGAGGCGGGAGTTCATCCCTCTGTGGCTGTGATCGGCGATTCGACGTTTGGACATTCCGGGCTAACGCCCTTGCTTGAAGCGGCAGCCGCCAACACTAACATGACCGTCATCATCCTGGACAACAGCACCGTGGCCATGACCGGAGGCCAGCCGAGCTACGCCTCCGGAGAAAGACTGCTGCGGATGATCGAGGGACTCGGCGTTTCGAAAGACCACCTTCGGGTCATCGAGCCCTTGCCCAAGAATCTGGAGAAGAATGCGCAGGTCATGAAAGAGGAAATCGAGTATAACGGGCTTTCTGTGATCGTGGCTGTTCGCGAATGCCTTGTGGAAGTTAGGAAAAAAAAGAGGAGCGAATAGATGAAGCAGGATATCATCTTGGCCGGCGTAGGAGGGCAGGGGATTCTTTCGATCGCTTTCGTCATCGACAGCGCCGCTCTCGAAGAGGGGTTCGAGGTCAAGCAGGCCGAGGTCCACGGCATGTCCCAGCGCGGCGGAGCCGTCGAGTCCCATCTTAGGCTTTCCCAAGAACGCATTTACAGCGACCTCATCCCTAAGGGCGAGGCCGATTTGATTTTGAGCGTTGAGCCTCTCGAGGCTCTGCGTTATTTTGATTATCTCCGGCCTGAAGGAATGATTATCTCGAGCTCTACGCCCTTTGTGAACATCCCGGATTATCCTGACGTGGAAAAAATCCTGGCCAAAATCAGCGAGGCTCGCCATCATCTCATCATCGATTCAGAAAAGTTGGCCAGGGAGGCCGGCTCATTCCGCACTCAGAACATGGTCATGCTGGGCGCCGCTTCGAGGTCACTGATGGTCAAAGAAGAAAATCTCGTCGAGTTCATCAGGGTCCTCTTCGAACCCCGGGGAGAGAATGTCGTTTCGGCCAATCTCAGGGCCTTCGAGCTCGGCCGCAAGGCAGCGGATTCTCAGAAGAGAGGAATATGAAAACGGAAGCGAACAAGGTCAATAGAATTTTTCAGGCGGCGGAAAAAGAAAAGAGGAATGTCCTCCTGGAGCATGAAGTCTACGCCCTGCTTCAGGCCTTCGGAATCGAAACCCCGCGCTTTTTCTTTATCAAAAAAGGAGAACAAGCCGGCGCCAAAAAGCTCGCTGCCCTCGCGTCCAAAGACGTCGTTCTCAAGATCGTCTCTCCGTCCATCGTCCATAAAACGGATGTCGGCGGGGTCGTTTTTGTCGAAAACAAAGTGAGCCTGGTCAATCAGGCCGCGAAGCGGATGCTGGCAGAGGTTCCCAAGAGGCTTGCGGAATGGATGAATCAATTCAGCCAGCCGGCGGAGAGTTCCCTCCAAAAAATCGGAGAGGACATCCGAGGAGTCCTGGTCCTGGAAAAAGTTTCCTTTGAAAACATCGGTTTCGGCTCCGAGCTCCTGCTGGGGATTCGCCACTCCAGAGAATTCGGCCCGATCGTCACCATGGGCTTGGGAGGCCTCGATGTTGAATACGTGAATGAGAGATTAAGGGAAGGGAAGGCGGTTGCCATCGGCTCTGCCCACCTCCTGCGCAAAAGGGAGATCTTGCCTTTGCTGAGGCCTTTAGCTTTCTACGATAAGCTGACCAAAGGCTTCAGGGGCGGAGAAGCCCTGCTTTCCGAAGAGACACTGGTTGAGACCTATGAGCGTTTCCTGAAGCTCGCCTCTCACTTTTCTCCCTATTCCAAAAGCTCTCCCTATGTCATCGAAGAAGCGGAGGTCAATCCTTTCGTCATCCGCAACCGCAAGCTCGTCCCCTTGGACGGAATGTGCCGCTTTTCGCGACACCAGGAGAAGGCCAGGCCGCGCCTTTTCGAGAGCCTCGACGTTCTCCTCCATCCGCGTTCCATCGGCATCATCGGCGTTTCTGAAAGAATGAACCTCGGGCATATCATCCTGAACAACATTTTAAGAGAAGGATTTCCCAAGGAGCGCGTTTATGTGGTCAAACCGGGGCTCAAGGAGATCGAGGGATGTCCGTGTGTGCCGACAGTCTCCGGTCTCCCCGAAACGGTGGACCTATTCGTCTTGACGCTGGCGGCCGACCAAAGCGTCGGCGTGATGGAGCAGCTGCTGGCGGCGCAAAAAGCGCGTTCGGTCATCATCATCGCCGGCGGAATGGGCGAGAAGAAAGGCACCGAAGTCCTTGAGGAAAAAATCAAAGGCCTTTTGCGCGAGAAGCGCCGCGAAGGGAAGCTCGCGCCCATGGTCAACGGCGGGAATTGCATGGGGATATATTCGGCGCCGGGTCATTATGACACAACATTCATCCCCGGCTACAAATTGGCGGGCCCGGGCAAAAAAAACCCGCGCCTCGTTTACATCAGCCAGAGCGGCGCCTTCATGGCCTCGCGGATGAGCAAAATCCCGCAAGCGGAGCCTCTCTATGCTATTTCACTGGGGAACCAGATCGACCTCGCAGCCTCTGATTACCTGAACTATTTCAAAGACAGAGGGGATGTCTCTCTCTCTGCTCTCTACATCGAAGGGTTCGCGGCCGGAGACGGCCTTTCCCTGGCCAAAGCCGCCAAAGAGATCGTCCGAAAAGGGAAGATGGTCGTCGTCTATAAAAGCGGAAGGACGGCCGAGGGAAAGCAGGCGACATCGAGCCATACAGCCTCTGTGGCGGGAGACTACACGGTCTGCCGTTCGATCTTGGAGAGCGTAGGGGTCTTAGTTACCGAGACGCTTTCCGAGTTTGAAAACGCGTTGAAGGTTCTGCCGGCGCTTGCTTCGAAAACTCCAAGAGGGAAGCGCGTCGGCCTAATTAGCAATGCCGGGTTTGAGTGTGTGATTTTGGCGGACAGTCTGAAAAATGGATATGAGCTGGATTTGGCCTTTTTTTCCGAAAGGACAAAGTCCAGGATAACAGAGCTTCTCCAGCCGCTGGGCATTGACCGGCTCCAGGACATTAGCAACCCTCTGGATGTCACCCCTGTGGCCGATGACGCCGTTTTTGCCGGCTGTGTCGAGGCGATCCTGGCCGATGACGCTGTCGATTGCGCCGTTGTCTCGCCCGTGCCGATGACGGTCTCCCTGCAGACTTTGACTCCCGGAGAGTCGCACGGCGAGAATATTTATAATCCCAAGAGCATCGGCCGCCGCTTAATCGAAATCTTCCAAAAATCCAGCAAACCGTTTGTCGTCAATATCGATGCCGGAGCGCTCTACAAGCCCTTAGTTGACCTTCTCGGAGAGGCCGGCGTGCCTACCTTCAGGCGCTCGGACGAGGCGCTTCGATTCTTGAGCAAATTCGTTCATACGAGTCTTAAAGCCGGATGTCTCCGCCGGGATAAATAAGGCAAACCCAAATTTTTTTCTCAGAAACAAGGAGAAAAGATGAACTTATCTACTTTTCGAAAAGGCGTCACGGTTCTATTTGTGAGTGTCCTTTCTTTGGGGCTAAACATACGGCTTTTCTCTGCTGATATCCCGAGGCCTGAATATCCAAGGCCGGAGATGGTGAGGGCGGACTGGCTGAGCTTGAATGGCTGGTGGGGTTTTGCCCTCGACCTTTCCGACAGCGGCGAGGAGAGAGATTTCATCCAGGGGAAGGGGTTTGATAAAAAAATTCTCGTGCCGTTTGCGCCGGAAAGCCCGCTCTCTGGAATCGGCAACCTTGATTTCATGAAAGCGGTCTGGTACAAGCGGACATTTTCCGTGCCTGAAGCCTGGAAAGAGAAAAGGGTGCTCCTCCATTTTGAAGCCTGCGACTATAAAACGACCGTCTGGCTGAACGGGAAAAAAGTCGGGGAGCACAAGGGCGGCTATACTCCCTTCACTTTCGACCTGACCGACTTTTTGAGCTCTGGCGAAAACTTGCTCGTGGTCAAAGCTTATGATGATGTCCGAAGCGGACTCCAGCCTGTCGGGAAACAATGCCAGCGCCTTCATTCCTACAGCTGCCTTTACCGGAGGACAACAGGCATCTGGCAGACGGTCTGGCTTGAGCCTGTGGCCAAAAACTATATTGAGAAGTACACGGTCTATCCCAATGTGGACAGCGGAGAAGCGCTGATTTTTATCGAGCTTCATCAAGCTCCGGAAGAAGGAGCTCTGCGTCTTCGCGTCAGTGCCAAAGGCAAAGAAGAATTCGCTGCGGAGAAAAAAGCGGAAAAGATTGTCTTTTTTCCCGTTAAATTGAAAAACCCAAAGCTTTGGAGCATCCGCCAGCCAAACCTTTATGACTTTGAGGCTGCTTATGCCCGGCAAAATCGAGAAGAGGACAAGGTCAGCGGCTATTTCGGGTTGAGGAAGGTCGAAGCCCGCGGCCACAGGATTTACCTCAACAACAAGCCTGTTTTTCTGCGCACCGTCCTCGACCAGGGTTTCTATCCCGATGGGATTTATACCGCTCCTTCGGACCAGGCGCTCAAGAACGATATCGAAATCTCCCTGGGCCTGGGTTTTGATGGCGCTCGCCTTCACCAGCGTGTTTTTGAACGCCGTTTTCTCTATTGGGCCGACAAGCTCGGCTATATCGTCTGGGGAGAATTCGCCGATTGGGGCCTGGACCTCTCCCGGCCTGAATCTTATCTCACCTTTACGAGTGAATGGGGAGAAGCGATGGAGCGGGACTTCAACCATCCTTCTCTCATCGGCTGGTGCCCGTTGAATGAGAGATGGGGGCCATCGTTCCCCGGAATCATAGAAAACATCTTCCATTTCACCAAGCTCTTTGACCCAACCCGGCTCGTCATCGATTCGTCGGGCGGATATCATTTTGCTTCTCCCGATGTCTACGATTCCCACAATTACGACCAGGATGTCGAGAAATTCAAAGCGGCTTATGATGGCTTGCTCCAGTCGCCTCCTGTCGTTTTTGTCAATGGAGAGAAGGAGCGCAATGTGCCTTACCGGGGTCAGCCTTATTACGTCAGCGAGTATGGAGGCATCTGGTGGAACCCCGGCCAGAAGGATGAAAAAGCCTGGGGTTACGGTTCAAGACCGCACACCGAGGAGGAATTCCTCGAACGATACAAGAAGCTCACCGAAGCGCTCCTCTTCAACCCCAAGGTTGCCGGTTTCTGCTATACGCAGCTCTATGATATCGAACAGGAAGTTAACGGGCTCTATACCTTCGACCGCAACCCGAAATTTGACCCGGAATATTTTAAGCGCATCAACCAGCAAAAAGCCGCCATCGAATAGGCTCGGGATGTGGGCTTGAAGGCCCGCGAACTTGCCCCAGCGAGGCAAGTTCGCTTAGTCCTCGGCTCGCTCTCCTCTTCGAGGAACCCTGCCCGCTTCGCCTCCGGATGGCCTTCTCCGCCCGCACCCCTCGCCTCGACCTGAAGAACTAATGAAGAGATCATGATTACTCAGTCTTCGAAGGGCTTCCTCACCTCAAACCTTCGCCTCAGCAAAAAGATCCTTTTTTAGCGGGGAGCCAAGCCCTTTTCAAAGTCACTATTCAATCATCACGGAAAAAGAAATGCTTACTACTATCCATATTTATTCGACGAAAGAGGACGAATTTGGTAAAATTGTGTCCAATGCGTTGGGAAGCAAAAAAATTCATTGTTTTTGTCTGCTTTATTTGTATCATTTTTGGAGGAGGCGGTAATAATCTTATGGGAAAAAACGCAGAGGAAATAAGCACACTGAGCCAGTTTTTGCCGCAGGAAATTCACGGCTGGCGCGCCGAGGGCAAGGACGAGTTCTATAACCCCGAAACGATCTTTGATTATATCGACGGAGCAGGGGAAGTCTACCGGGCCTATAATTTTCAGAATCTCGTTGCCCGCCGCTATCTCAAAGAGGAGAAGCCCAACCTCATCGCCGATTTCTTTGATATGGGCTCCTCGGCTGATGCCTTCGGCGTCTTTACCCACGACCTCGAGGGAGAAGCACTTCATATCGGGCAAGGCGCTGTGTACAAAGGAGGATTGCTCTCCTTCTGGAAGGACCGTTATTTTGTCTCCCTCTACGCCGAAGCAGAGACGGCCGAAACCAAGCCAGCTCTTCTGGCAATGGGCGAAGCGATTGCGTCAGCCATTCCCCAGGGGGGAAAAAAGCCAGATCTCCTTTCCTGCGTTCCCAATAATTTTGACCGCGAGACTGCCCGTTATTTTCACAACCACCTGATTTTAAATTATCATTTCTTCGTCTCGACAGAAAACTTTCTCCTTCTCGACCAGAAGACGGAAGCAGTGCTCGCCTCTTGCGGCGAAAAAGCAGACAAAGTTTTTTTGTTGATTGTCCGTTATCCTGACGCCAATATTGCAGCCGTTGCTTTTCAGAGCTTTGCCAAGGCTTATATGCCTGATGCGTCGGAACCAGGATTGGTCCAGACCGAGGACAAAAAATGGACAGCAGTCAAAAATAGAGGAGATTATTTGGCTGTCCTCTTCAACGCCCCATCGGCCTCCCAGGCGAAAAATATTATCGCTGAGACTGCAAGCAAAATTTCCGACTGAATTTATTATTCTTATAAAATAAATAAGGTATCATTTTTTTGACGATGAAGGAAAAAGCATGGCGAATAAGATAATCACGCGCCGCGATTTTTTGAAAATTGCCGCTATCACTCCTTTTGCCGGTGCCATAACGCCCGGGTTCAAAGGGGCCGTCCGGACAGCACCTGCGGACAAAGTCAAGGTTGTCCTGGTGCGGGATAAGGACGCGCTTGATTCTTCAGGGAAGCACAATCCTGAAGTTATTCAGAAGATGCTCGACGATGCGATCAGCACACTTTTGAACGAGAAAAACCCTGTCGATGCCTGGCGGAAGATTGTCAAACCTTCGGATACGGTGGGCATCAAGACGAACGTCTGGCGTTATATTCCGACGGGCGAAGCAGTGGAGCAGGCGCTCAAACGGCGGGTCATGGATGCCGGCGTTCCCGAAGAGCGCATCGGCATCGATGACAGGGGCGTTTTGAGAAATCCTTTATTCCTGAATGCCACCGTCCTGATCAATGCCCGGCCGGCGCGGACCCACCACTGGTCGGGAATGGGCGGCTGCATCAAGAACATGATCATGTTCTTGCCCAACCCTTCAGCTTATCATGGAGATTCCTGTGCGGATTTGGCGACGATCTGGAGCCTGCCTCCCGTTAAGGGCAAGACCAAACTGAATGTCCTTCTCCTTCTGACCCCTCTTTTCCATGGCATCGGCCCCCATCACTATAGCCAAGAGTATGCCTGGCCCTATCGAGGAATTCTCGTCAGCCAGGACCCGGTGGCGGTTGACGCCATAGGAGTCAGGGTTTTGCAGGCCAAGCGTCTGCAGCATTTTGGGGAGGAGCGCCCGCTCCAGCCGCCGGCCCACCACATCATCTATGCGGATACAAGGCACCACCTCGGCGTAAGCCAGCCTGACCGTATCGACCTCATTCGCCTCGGCTTCGAGGAGGACATCCTCATTTAGGAGGCCTGACTTGCCGATCTACGAGTACCGTTGCCGGGATTGCGGAAAAAAATCGAGCTTCATTACCCTCTCGGTCAAATCTCGCCTCGAGCCGAAATGCAAAAAATGCGGTAGCATGAACCTCGAGAAGCTCGTTTCGCGGGTTGCCGTCTCCAGGTCTGAGGAGAGCCGTATGGAAAGCCTGGCCGACCCGACAAAACTTGCCGGTCTGGATGAGAAAGACCCCAAGAGCATCGCCCGCTGGATGAAAAAGATGGGAAAAGAGATGGGAGAGGAGACGGGCGAGGATTTCGACCAATCCGTCGAAGAGGCGATGGAGGAAGCGGAGAAGGCTGAGGGAGAAGGAGGCGAAGAAGGAGTCGACGGCGCGGAAGAGGACCTCTGAAAAAGTAAGCCCGCGTATCCTTAGAAAGCTTTTCCCAGCTCTTCTAATAGCCGGCGGATATGCTCGGGGGTGTGGGTAGAGAAAATCGTCAGCCTCAGCACTCCCTCGGGAG
>CAZKEW010000093.1:3552-9101 GCA_964551885.1 uncultured Eubacteriales bacterium | reverse complement strand
ATAACAAGGTCCCCCACTGCTCGATCAACCACACGAATGAGCACATGCTCTGGCTTTACCTAGGCAACCGTCATGATAAAGTGAAAAAATAGATAAAGAGGAAAGGAGGGAATCATGCGGCTAAGAAAGAAATTTGGTTTCAGCATAGTTTGCGCCATAGTTATTGCTTCGGTTTCTTCGTCCTTCATCGGCTGCTCAAAGAAGCCCGCTTGGGCGGCCAAAAATAAAAAAATCATCAAGGAGCAGAACATCCAGGGCCAAACTCGTACAGATATTCCTAAGTCAAAGCTTGTGTCCAACCTTGAGCCCGGCGTTGTCATTGCTTTTGACCATCTTCCTGTGACAGAGATTTCCCCGGGAGCGAAGGCGCGCCTTTACTGGGGAAAGGGCAACCTTGTGAGCTGGATGATCCTTGAGCCCGGCGCTGAGATAACCAAGGAGACTCTCCCCAGCGAACGCGTCATGGTGGTCATGAAGGGAGCGGTGGAGCAGCTCATCAACGGAAGTTATGTGACCATGCTTGCTCTGCCGAGGGAAGCGCCTGACGGCACCCACGGCGGGACGCCCAGGAATGATTTCGTCTTCCTGGAGAAAGGCGCAGAGAATGCGCTGCGGGCGGGAGCGGATGGCGCTCGAATCCTCGAAGTCTATTGGCCGCCGCGCCTTGACTATCTCGCCAAAGCGGGCGAAGCGAGGCTCCCGGCACAAGAGCCTTCCGTCACGTTCCCCCTTGAGCCAACGGTCAAGCAGGGCATTGTTTATGACCTTCATGATGTCCAGTTTACCGAGCTCAACCCCGGCGCGAACTCGAGGCTGATTTCCGGTAAAGGAGCCCAGTTGAGCTTCCTCCAGATGAACTCGGACTCAACCTTTCCCGCCCACATTCATCCCGAGGAGCAACTGATGATCGTGCTCCGAGGCTCGATTGATGAGTTGATTCTGGATGGACAAGCCCGGATGCAGAAAGGCGATATCCTTCTCCTTCCCGGGAACATGGTCCATGGCGGGAAGGTCGGGCTTTTGGGCTGCGATGTACTTGATGTCTTCTGGCCTCCCCGGCCGGACTACACGGAGAAAATAGAGAAACGCCTGGCGGCGTTTCATGCCATCATTCCTGAGGATGCCAGGGTTGAGCTCGTAGCGGACGGAGCTAAGGACGGGCCAGGACTGACTTTCACCGAAGGGCCGAAATGGCTCAACGGCAAGCTCTACTTCTCCAGCATGTTTTTCGACCAGAAGTGGACGGGCGATCCCAAGAAAAGCGCGCTTGTGGAGATGGACGCTGACGGAACATACCGGTATGTCTCCTATGGCCGGATGCAGACAAACGGGCTTATGCCCCTGCGGAACGGAAACCTCGCTGTCTGCGATATGTTCGGACACAGAGTCATCGAAATGACGACAAAAGGCAAAGTTGTTAAGGTATTGGCGAGCCAATACGAGGGGAAGCCCTTGGATGGCCCTAATGACCTTGTGGTCGATGCCAAAGGCGGGCTCTATTTCACTGACCCTCAGTTCACACCAGACGCTAAGAAAAATCAGCCAGGTAGATGCGTCTATTATCTCAACCCCGATGGCAAGCTTATCAGAGTGATCGAGCCGAACGCTTTTGCCATGCCGAACGGCGTCGTCCTCAGCCCGGACGGCAAGACTCTGTATGTCAACAACACTTACGATGATGAGACATGGTGGAATGTCAACAGCGATAAGGATAACTTTGTCTGGGCTTATGATGTAAACCCGGACGGAACGCTTTCCAACGGCCGGAAGTTTGCCGAGCTTTTCCTGACGCCGGATGTCTTGGACAGAAAAGGAAAGAGCACGAGCGCCGACGGCATGACCATCGACGAACTCGGCAATATTTACGTGGCTACCTATATGGGCCTGCAGATCTTTAGCCCGAAAGGCGAGTTCATCGGCATCATCAGTTTTCCCGTTTTCCCTGGGAGCTGCTGTTTTGGCGGAGAAGACATGAAGACCCTCTATGCCGTGTGTTACAATCGCGTCTATAAAATCCGCACCAACGTGAAAGGACTGAAATATCCCCCGCAGGCCACAAGTGCGGAATAACTGAATTATGGGACACGATACTTAACCCAGAAATAAGTATGTCCCAGAATTGGAGGCGAACATGGCTAAGCCTAAGAACGCTTTCACCCGGCGCCGGTTTCTTCAGATGGGCCTCGGAGCTGCCGGCGGCCTTGTTTTGAGCGGCGGCATTCTTAGCCGCGGCCGAAATCTCGTCGACGGAGAAGCCGAGCATGTTCATTTCTCCCGGCTTTACACAAAAGTCACCGAACCGGCGCGCGTCAGCCTGGTCAAGGGAGATGACCGTTACAAGATTGTTAGCCAATCGCTCAAAATGATCGAGAATGACGTGTTGAGCGCTATCGGCAACAAAAAAATTCTCCTCAAGCCCAATGTCGTCCTCGCCGATAATCCTCTGGCTGTCACCCACGTCGATACCGCACGCGCCATCCTGGATTTCCTGAAGCCCCACTATAAGAAGCCGATCATCATCGGAGAGGGAAGCCACCACAAGACCTTCGACGGCTACAAGAACAACGGCTACCTGGAGCTCGAAAAAAATTACAACGTGAAGCTCGTCGACCTGAACCAGGATGCCTATGAATACCGCTATGTCTTTGGCGTCGAGCACCGGCCCCTCCCCGTGAGGATCAGCGCGACGTTCCTCGACCCCGATGTCTATATCATCTCAGCCGCCCAGATGAAAACGCACAATTATGTTTTTGTGACCCTATCGCTGAAGAACGTTCTCCTGGCTTGCCCCATCAAGGATGATAAGAGCAACGATAAAGGGCTCTTCCATACCGCTCCACCCGCCATGAACGACCTCTGCCATTTCAACATGTTTCATATAGCTCAGGAGGTTTTTCCCGACCTGGCGGTGATTGATGGTTTTGAAGGCATGGAGGGAAATGGGCCGGCCTGGGGAACTGCCTTTCCGTCGCACGTCGCCCTGGCCAGCCGCGATCCTCTGGCGGCGGATACACTGGCCACCAAAATCATGGGCTTCGACCCCAAGCGAGTCCTGTATCTTTCGTCGATGAATGAAGCAGGAATGGGACAGGGCGACCTGGATAAGATTAACGTCATCGGCACGCCGCTCGATCAATGCCTCTATAAATACAAGCCGAATGAAAAGATGGCCGAGCTTTACGACATCAAATGACACTCAAATCGAGTCGCAAATTTTTTCAGGCGATTTCCGTTGTTTCTGGTATTGCCGCCGCAGCCTTGCTTGTTCTGGGGATCGCGCCGGCAGCGCTCGGCCCCTGCGTCATCGTTTTTTTCGCTTCTCTCGCCATCTCCAGCATGGTGCATCCGTCCTTAAAAAACTATGCCTTCACTCTCTGGGTTTTTGCTTTTGTAGCGGCTTCAATGTTCTATCCCTCCGCCTTCGGGACATGGTTTCACGCCGACTTAAAGATTTTGATTGTCCCTCTGATCCAGATCATTACCTTCGGCATGGGCACAACTCTCAGCGTGAAAGATTTCGGGCGAGTCTTCACCATGCCGTGGCCCATCTTTATCGGCATCTTTCTACAGTTCACCATCATGCCCCTTGTCGGCTATACGATCGCCATGCTCCTTGGGTTCGAGCCGGAAGTGGCTGCCGGTGTTATCCTGATCGGCTCCGTCTCGGGCGGAGTGGCGTCTAACCTTATTACCTATCTGGCCGGAGGGAATGTCGCCCTCTCTGTGACCATGACGGCATGTTCCACTCTGATTTCACCGGTGATGACGCCCTTTTTGATGAAAATCCTGGCCGGCAAGCTTGTTCCCGTTAATTTTCTCTCGATGATGTTTTCCATTATCAACATGATCATCGTCCCCATTTTGGCTGGATTAGTCGCGAATAGAATCCTTTTTAGCCCCAAGAAATGGGCCCGCCAAGCCGGCTCACTCGCTGTTATTTCCGCGGGAGGTCTTGCCCTCGCCGTTGCCGTTTTTTACGGAGATATTGGTTTTCTTGGGCCCTTAAAAGAAATCAAGAGTGGAGTGATTTTGGGATTCGCGCTTATCGCTTTGGTTGCTCTCGCCAAGCTTATTGTCGGCATCGTGCTCAAAGGTCCGGAAAACTGGATGGACAAGGCTCTTCCGCTGGTTTCGATGTCCGGAATCTGCTTCATCATTGCCATCATCACGGCCCGTTCCAGGGACCAGCTCTTAATTTCGGGATGGCTTCTCATCTTGGCGGCCATCCTCCAAAATGCGATGGGCTATTTGCTCGGCTATTTCGGGGCCAAGGCGGCCAAACTGAACGAGACCGACAGCCGCACGGTGGCCATCGAGGTGGGGATGCAGAACGGCGGGATGGCCAGCGGCATCGCCATGGATGTGCTCAAGAGCGCCAACGCCGCCTTAGCCCCGGCGATTTTTGGCCCGTGGATGAACATTTCGGGGTCGGTGCTGGCCTCCTGGTGGCGCCGCAGGCCGGCGCGAAATCCTGGAACAGCCGCCAAATAAAAAAAGCCCAGCCATAAACCCTGCTTTCATTTCTTCCCAGGCTTAGTCTGCTTGCTCTTCCAGCGGGCGCCCACCAGACGCAGGTTGTCGATCCAGAACTCCGCTGTTCCCCGGCCGCTGCGGTCCTGGAGGGAGACCCGAGAGAGCACTTTCCTCGAAGCCGCGAGGTCGCGGAGAGGAATGGAGACAAGTTTCCAGTTACCCGCTTCGCCAGAGCCTCCCTCGATATAACGTCGGTCATCGACAGGGACTTTTTGCAGAACCGCGCCGGTCCTATCATAGAAATAAGCCCAGAGCTGCGGCAGACTTCCTGGGGAGGAGATGCGGATGGAAAACTCGAGCCAGTAATAAGGCTGAGACGCAAAGGGCGGATGCCAAAACGAAAGAGCGCCCCACGGAGACAGCTTAGCGCGCAAGGAAAATTTCCCGCTATGCACCTGGTCGGTCGCCGCCGGATCGCGCACGGCATCCCACGACCAGTCCTCCCAACCTGAGTCCAGCCCATCCGAAAAAATATCCATCGTCCGGAACTCATTGGATTCCGGTGCAGAAGGAGAGACACGGCGCGGCGGCGCTCCAAACCAGGAACGAAGCACATCCTCGGCGGGCTTATCATGAGGTGTGTAGCCGTCGTCGTAGGGCCCTCCCTCAAGAGGGTCCGTGCCCCACGACCACCAGAAGATGCCGGCAAACCAGGGCTGATTGTAAAAGCTCTCGAAAGCGGCTTTATAGCAATCGGACTGCTCTTTGAGGTCGACCTGCCCCCGGATTTGCCAGTCCCACGGATGCGAGGCTGCTCCGTCCAAGCTCCGGTAGCCGATTTCGGTCAGTATAATCGGCTTCTGCCAAGTCGTGGCCAGCCTGGCGAGTGTAGAGACATGCGGCCGCCAGGCAGCTTTAAGCTCTGAAAGCGTGGGGTTGTTCTTGTTCGTCAAAGGATAGTAGGCATCGACACCGATGAGATCCATGGCATCCCACCAGGTCATGCTTTTTTCTTCGCCGCTGTGGTTGCCGGCATAGACAAGCGGGCCGCTGTAGCGCGCGCGGACTCCGGCCAC
>CAZKEW010000093.1:0-3452 GCA_964551885.1 uncultured Eubacteriales bacterium | reverse complement strand
CCGGCCACCAGGCTGCGTATGATATCCCTTTCTGTTTTTCCAGACCGGCTGAGGGATTGATATCTTGATTCCCGGAAGACCCAAAAAGAAAGATGACAAACAAGGCCAGGAGAAGCTTCACCGAGACTTTCATTTTCATAATCCGGACTTATTATTTATAATCTTTTCAAAAAGAACGGTCAACAACATCATTGCCTTTGGCAGCTATCGGGGACGGTTCTCGTTGAGAACCGTCCCCTGTTTGCCTTAGGGCTTGAGCTTGAAGGGCAAAGCGTGTAGAATCGGACTACTCGGTGCCTTGGATTTGTGATTTTTTTCAGGCCGCAGAGGCGAGGACTTTTTGGGAGGATGGGGCGTGTGGAAGAGGCGTCTCCTTGAAAGGAGTGGAGGGGACTAATGTCCAGGGGAAAGAGCTGGGAAGTCTGCCTCTACTCTGACTTCTCGGAGTATCAAGTCTGGTGTAAAAATTTTCGATCGCTCCGGCGGGCCCGCCGCTTCATGAGGAGAATCCTGCGCAGGAACGAGGCTTTCTACTGCGCGACAATTTCAAACGAAGAGAACTCGTCCTTCCAGACCTTTTACTGGAACGGCCAGGATATTTTCCTCTGGGATAAGCCCTGGGTGCTTTCGCGACGGCAGACCCTCAACCTTCGAGTCGATGAGAATAGGAACATAGAACTAAGACGGAAATAGAAAGTTGGGGACGGTTCTGCTTCAGAACCGTCCCCTCTTCTTAAAATTTTGCTGGATTTGGGATTATTTTTTACCTAAAATATAGGTTCACTCGGATATTTTATAGATTTACCCATGAAAATCAGATACATCAACGGAAGAAGGCTGTATTATGCTTTTTTGGCCGGGGGCAATGCGGTTATCAGCGACCAGGAATATCTGAACAAGATCAATGTTTTTCCTGTTCCTGACGCAGACACGGGCACAAACCTGGCCGCCACGATGCGCTCGATCGCCGAAGCTGCCGTCGTGAGCAACTCCCTCAAGACCACCTTCCGTTCGATTGCCGATGCCGCGCTCGCCGGCGCAAGAGGGAATTCAGGGCTTATCTTCGCCCAGTTCATCCACAGCCTGAGCAATGAATTCCAGCATGAGCAGCGCATCACAGCTAAAACTTTTGCGGAGTCAGCCAGGAGGGCCGTCCAAGCGGTTTATAGGGCCATCCTTTCCCCGGTGGAGGGGACAATGTTAACTGTCATGCGGGAATGGGCAGAAGCGGTCCACCAGCATGCGGCCAGAACAGCCGATTTTGTGGAGCTCCTTTCCTATTCCCTCCAGGCTGCTAAAAGGTCGCTGATGGATACGCCCAAGAAACTCGCGGTCCTGGCCAAGGCGGGTGTTGTCGATGCCGGAGCTAAGGGGTTCGTGGATTTTATCGAAGGCGTCCTGCATTTCACGCGCGCCGGCAGGCTGAGAAATATTCCCAAAGCGGCTGTCCCGGCGTCCGAGATAGAAAATAAGGTTCATTTCTTTAAGAATAAGGTTACTCAGCGGTATTGTGCCGAGGCCCTCCTCCAAGGCGAAAACATGGACCTCGAGAAGATCCGCAGCCTCGTTCAGTCTTTTGGAGATTCGGCGATCGTGGCGGGTTCAGAGGAGAAGGCCCGCTTCCATGTGCACACCAATTCTCCATCCGATTTGTTCTTCGAGCTGAAGGATTACGGCTCCATTGTCCAGTTGAAAGTCGATGATATGCGCAAGCAATACGAGGTGAGCCATAACCGGAAATGGGACGTAGCCCTCGTCACGGATTCCTCTTGCGATCTACCGCAGGAATTCATCGACGAATACCAGATCCAGGTCATTCCTTTTAGCCTCTCTTTCGGGGAAACGCAGTTTCTCGACAAGCTGACCATTACGCCGGAGCAATTTTATACCCTCTTGAAAACGCGCCAAGAACATCCCAAGACCGCTCAGGCAGGGATCGCCCTTTTGCAGAATCTTTTTTCTTATCTCTCGACCTTCTATAAATCCATCCTTGTCTTCAACATTTCCGACAAATTGAGCGGGGCCTATTCCTTCAGCCGGCAGGCTGCCGAGAAGCTTAAAGATAAAAAGATCAGTGTGATTGACTCCAAAGGACTTTCGGTCTCGTTGGGCCTCATCGTGATGCGCGCGGCTGAGGCGCTGAGCCGTGGAATGACCCACGACGAGATCGCCCGGAAAGCCGAGGAGTGGATTGCGAAAACGCGTGTCTTGGTGGATATCGCCAGTCTCAAATACCTGGTGCGCGGGGGCAGAATCAGCCCGATGAAAGGGCTGCTGGCCAGGATGCTCCGCCTGAAGCCTATCATCACTATAGATGAAGAGGGGAGAGGATTGCCCTTCGGGAAGTCGTTCAGCCGGAAAGGGAACATGAAGAAGATTTTGCGGCTTGTGAGCGAGATGGCAGGCCAGGGCAAAATCTGGAGATATGCCATCGTGCATGCCCAAAACCTGCCCAGGGCGCAAGCTTACGCCGAGAAATTGAATAGCCTTCTCGGAATGCCGCCCGCCTACATCATGGATGTCTCGCCGGTGGTGGGCGCGCATAACGGAATCGGCGTCGTTGGAATCGCCGTCATGCAGGAATAACAGCAAGGAGCGATGCTTCACCCGATTCTAATAACTGCGGTTGCGGTCTTTTTATACATGACCGCAATTTTCATAATTACGCTCCTCAAAAAAGATAATTCTATCGTTGATATTGCCTGGGGGCCGATGTTGGGCGGCCTGAGCGGGATTTTTGTTTTCTGCTTTAAAAATCTCCCGATTAGGTAAGATCAAATCAAGCTCAACCCGCTTCGTCTTTATGAGGGATCGAAATTTAAACCAGTCCCTCATAAAATTTCGCTGTAATCAACCTCAATTCCGTCGTCAATCTTTTGATAAAATAGGATTTTTATGGGAATATGCTCAGGTAATGAAGGTTTCGCTTTATACGTTTGAGGCTTTATGGAAACAGGGATGCTCCCTATATAACCATCAATTCCTTTTGCTTCTTCATCTCGCTCAGATATGCGAAAACCAGTTTCTTTAATCTCTGCTCCTTTCTTTAGGATAGCTTCTTGAAATCTAAGGCCTATGAAAGTCTTCACAATCACTAAATCTCTTACCCATTTTTCAACCATGGATCTATCAATTTGCTGAATTGTTTCTTTTAAGTTATTCAAAACCTGTAATATCTTTTCTGTTGCATTTTTTATGGCCTCAGGTTTCTGCTCCAAATACCATTTTTGCCATTCTTTTATTGTCTTTCCTGTAAATTCTTGGATAAGCTCGCTCATTTGACCTACAACCTTTGGTCTTGTTCCTTGAGCGTATTGATTTGCTAAATTGATGAGAGGAGCAACATATCTGGGAAAATCAGGAGTCTCGATGTCCAGACATCTTCGAATTTCTTCTTTGCTAATTTTTACTTTCATTCAGCGATCTTAATGAAGATTTTTAAATGCTAGAAA
>CAZKEW010000092.1:2807-9297 GCA_964551885.1 uncultured Eubacteriales bacterium | reverse complement strand
AGGCCTCTTGGCCGTGGCAATCTCAATTTGAGATTCCTCGCTTCGCTCGGAATGACCCTCTCGGAGGGGATTGCTTCGTCGAAAGCTCCTCGCAACGCCCACTGCGCTTCCGGATGGCCTTCTTCGCCCACACCCCTCGCCTTAATCAAAAAAAGATGGGGACGGTTCTCTCGGAGAACCGTCCCCAGAAAGCTTGATATATCGCCGCGCGCAAGTATAATAGGAGGCAAATGACAGGATTTAACACCGCGGTCAAATACAAGGGCGCTACCTTTCATGTCCAGACGCAAGATGTGGGGCCGGCGGCTCGGTGCATCGAATCGTTCATCTATATATCAGGAAAGCTCCTCTCCTCGCGCAAAACGTACTATACCTCCTACCTAGCCTGTCCTCAGCTTAAGGAAAAAATCCTTCAAATCATGGAAGAGCAACACAAGGCTATTCTCAAAGAGATAGCGGACGGGAAATTTGAACATTATCTTTCTCCAGAAGAGAAATAGACCATTCCTGATAAAGGCCAAGTTTTCAGCTGGCGATGAGGAAATTCTCTCCTTATGAGTGATAAAAAAGTTTTCCTGATCGACGGCAATTCTCTCCTCTACCGCGCCTACTACGCCATCCGACAGCTCTCTACGTCTCAGGGGTTCCCAACCAACGCCATCTACGGGTTCATCAACACCCTGCGTAAGATCGTCGAGCAGGAGAAACCGAAATACTTGGGGATTGTCTTCGATACAGGAAAACCTACTATCCGGCACCAGGTTTTTAAAGAATACAAGGCTCACCGCAAACCCATGCCCGAAGACCTCATCCCCCAAGTCCCTGTCCTGAAGAAGGTTATCCAGGCCATGAATATCCCTCTTTTCGAATATGAGAATTACGAAGCCGATGATGTCCTGGGAAGCCTGGCCCGGAAAGCCTCCGAGAAAAAAATCCCGTCCGTCATCGTCAGCCCGGATAAAGACCTTCTCCAGCTCGTGGACGACTGCACCTCGGTCTTTAACCCGGCCAAGGAAATCTACCTGGATGAAAAGAAAGTCGAGGAATTTTTTGGCGTTTCCCCCTCTCAGGTGGTCGATGTCCTCTCTTTGTGGGGTGATCCCTCGGATAATGTCCCCGGCGTGCCCGGGATCGGGGAGAAAACTTCAAAGATGCTCATCCATGAGTTCGGGACCCTGGAGAACCTCCTCAAGCACCTCTCTCAGGTCAAAAACCCGCGCCTGCGCGAAAAAATTGAACAAAACCTGGAGCAGCTCGAAGTCAGCCACCAATTAGTGACCATCGAGAAAAACCTGGACATTACCTTTAACCTGGACGATTTCGCCGTTTCCGAACCGAACTACGCCGAGCTTCGAGCCCTCTTCCAGGAACTCGAGTTTACCTCCCTTCTCTCGGAATTAGTGAAGAAGCCCGGCGACGTCAAAAAAGACTATAAGGCCATCCTGGATGAAAAAGAGCTCAAGGCGCTCATCGCCCAAATCAAAAAGGCCGGGTTTGTCTCTCTCGATACCGAAACAGACAGCCCTTTCCCCACGCTGGCTCATCTCGTCGGCATGTCTTTTTCCACAAAGGCTGACGAAGCCTTTTATCTTCCTCTCGGCCACGATTATCCCGGCGCCCCTTCCCAAATCCCCAAAGAAACGGCCTTCCATCTTTTGAGGGGCGTCATGTCCGACTCTAAAATCAAAAAAATCGGCCAGAACATCAAATACGATTACATCGTCCTCAAAAGAGAAGGGCTTCATGTCCGTGGGATCGACCTGGATACCATGGTTCTCTCTTATCTCTTAGAGCCGAACTGGGGCAAGCACAACCTGGAGAAGCTGGCCCTATCTTATCTTCAGTCGAAAGCCATTCCTTATGAGGAGATTGCCGGCAAGGGGAAGAATGAAGTCACGATGAATGCCGTGGCGGTGGAAAAAGTTGTTCCCTACGCCTGTCAGGATGCCGACATGGCCTTTGAGCTGAGCGCCGCACTCTGGCCCCAGGTTGTCGAAAAAAAGTTGGACAAGCTCTACCGCGAGATCGAGCTCCCCTTGATCGAGCTTCTGGCCGAGATGGAAATATGGGGAGTCAAGATTGCCCGCGAAGCCCTCGAAGACCTTTCGGCTGAGCTTGAGAAAGAGCTGCGGCGGCTCGAGATAAAAATATACGAGCTCAGCGGCGAGGAGTTCAACATCAACTCGCCGCAGCAGTTGGCCCATATTCTCTTCCACAAAATCCAGCTGCAGCCGTCCCGCAAAACCAAAATCACAAAGCGCTACTCGACCTCGCTCGATATCCTCCAGGAGCTGGCTCCTCTCCATCCCCTGGCGCAATACGCTCTGGAGTACAGGCAGCTGGCCAAGCTCAAGTCCACGTATGCCGACGCCCTGCCCCTGCTCATCAACCTGGAGACAGGAAGGATTCATACCTCCTATAATCAAACAGTCACAGCCACGGGCCGGCTTTCAAGCTCCGACCCCAACCTCCAGAACATCCCGACGCGCGGCGAGCTCGGGCAGCGTTTCCGCCAAGCTTTTATCCCCGAGCCCGGCCACCTTCTTCTCGCGGCCGACTATTCCCAGATCGAGCTCAGGGTGCTGGCCCATCTTTCTGAGGACCCCGCGCTCTGCGAGACTTTTGCCAAGGACCGGGACATCCACGAGGAGACGGCGCGAAGAGTCTTCGGCGAAGCTCTCCCCAACCTCAAGGATGAACTTCGGAGAAAAGCTAAGATCATTAATTTCAGCATCATCTACGGGACTTCCGCTTTTTCTTTAGCCAAGGAGCTCGGTACTTCAAACTGGGAAGCCCAAAATTTTATAGACCGCTACTATGGCCAGCATCCCAAGGTCAAAGATTTTCTGGAGGCGACTGTCAAGGACGCGCAGCAGAGAGGCTTTACAGAAACCATTTTCGGTCGGATCAGACAGGTGCCCGAGCTCAAGCAGAAAGACAAGGTTGTTCAGCAAGCCGGCCGCCGCATTGCCCTCAACGCTCCTATCCAGGGCTCGGCCGCCGACCTGATGAAAAAGGCGATGATCGATATCTGGAAGGAATTCAAAAAGCGCCGCCTGCGGACGAAGATCATCCTGCAGGTTCACGACGAGCTGGTCTTTGAAGTCCCCGACGAAGAAACGCGCGTGGTCGAAGACTTGGTCCGGGAAAAAATGGAGCATGTCTTCCCGCTCCACGTTCCCTTAAAAGTTCACCTCGGCTGGGGAATCAACTGGGCCGAGGCCAAGTAAAGGAATAAATTCATGAAAAGCGGCGATTATCCTGTTTTTTCCATCGGAGACAATAAATATTTTTTCACAACTCTGGCCATCCTCTAGGGGCTATATTTTTAGAAAAGAAAAGGCGAACCCGCACCCAGAGAATTATAGCGCCTTCTGATAAACGCGGAAGCGCTTGTAGACCGTGCCCCCCATCCTCTCCATCTCCGCCCGCACCTTGACATTCGTTTCCATTTCATGGTGGCTGTCCATGAACTCGAACCCGGCTTCTTGCGCGGACATGATCATCTTCGTGCCCATCAAGACATCGAGTCCCATGCCGCGGTATTTCTCTTTGACGGCGCCAAGGAGAAGGTCGAGCTGTTTGGACTTCCTGGAGGCCCGAAGGATTTTTAGAAAGCCGAAGGGGAAAAGGCGGCCCTTGGCTTTCTGGATCCCCTCAGTCATATCAGGAATTCCTATGACAAAAGCCATCGCTTCACCGTCTTTTGTGACAACCTTGATAAAATTCGGGTTGAGAATTGGCAAATACCTCTTGGCCAGATTGTCCATCTCCTTCTCGTCCAGGGGAGCGAAACCGTAGATATCTCCTCCGGTGTAGCACTCATTCATTAAGCTGAGGATGGGCCTGATCCAGGGCTTCAGCTCCTTGCGCTTTTTGAATTCGACGACCCCAAAATTCCCCTGCTTCTGCGTCCGCTCATAGATTCTCTTGTAAAACTCGGGCAGCTCCTTGGGGACATCAAGCTTATAGACATAATAGTCGATGTCCTTGGTGTATCCCTCATTCTCCACGAACTTCGGCATCCATTCAAAATTATAATAGGTGGCGATGGTGGCCCTGTTCTCGAATCCCTCGATGAGGAAGCCTTCCGGGTCCTGGTCGGAAAACCCGTAAGGCCCGACCATCCTGGTCATCCCCAGGCTGCGGGCCCATTCTTCGACCCGGCTGAGAAGGGCATGGACGACTTCCTGGTCTTCCCAGGTCTCTAAATAGCCAAACCGGCCGATGTTCTCTTTTCTGTATTCATTATAGCGCGAGTTGATAATCCCCATGGCCCGGCCTACCACCTGCTTTCCCCTGAACGCCAGGAGCATAACGGTCTGGCAGTAGTCGAAAGCCTTGTTCTTTTTGGGGTCAAAATATTTCCACTCGTCGTAATAGATGGGCGGCACCCAGTTTCGGTGGCAGGCATGGATTTTTTCCGGAAGATAGATAAAAGTCTTTAAATCTTTGCGGCTCTTGACTTCTCTGACCTCAATGGACATTTTTCCTTTACACCTCGATCACTCTAAATTATTAGCCTCCATTTTAACCTAACTCCACGGTTAAAAATCAACTATTTGACAAAGTTTTCCTATTATTGATAATAAATTAGCTTTAAGCCGAGAGAGAAGACTTCTTCAACCTATGAAAAACCTGACTTTCCCGCGCGGCATCCATCCGCATGAAGCCAAAGAGGCGACAAAGGACAAGGCCCTCGTTCATCTTCCGCCGCCTGAGAAAGTCATCATCCCGCTCCTCCAGCATTTCGGAAGCCCGGCCCAACCACTGGTGAAAAAGGGACGGGATGTCTTCCTCGGCCAGAAGATCGGGGAAGGGAAAAGCCTATTTTCCGCGCATGTCCATGCGAGTGTCTCAGGGAAAGTCCTCGCGGTCGAAGATTACAACCACCCCGGCGGTTATCCCGTGACGGCGATCACGATCGCCAACGACGGCCAGGACCGCTATCCTCCGGATAGAAGCGGGGCGCCTGACCCGTTCTCTCTGAAGCCTGAGGAAATCCGCGAACGAGTAAAAGAAGCCGCGATCGTCGGCCTGGGCGGCGCCGCTTTTCCTACTGCCGTTAAACTCACTCCTCCGAAAGACAAACCTATCGATATCCTTATTATCAACGGCTGCGAATGCGAGCCGATGCTCACCGCCGACTACAGGCTGATGCTGGAGAATCCTTCGGATATTCTCAGGGGCGCAGAGCTCGCCCGGATCGCCGCGGGAGCGAAAAGGACAATCATCGGCATCGAGGATAACAAGCGCCTAGCAGCAGAAATCATCCGCAAGAATTCTGATCACACTCCGGCCGAAATCACGCTGCTCAAAACCAAATACCCCCAAGGAGCAGAAAAAAACCTGATCTATGCTCTTCTCCGCAGGGAGGTCCCCCGGGGCGGACTCCCGTTTGATGTCGGAGTCGTCGTCCAGAACGTCGGGACGGCCAAGGCCATCTGGGATGCCGTCTCTGCCGGCAAGCCCTTATACGAGAGGGCTATCACTGTCGGAGGGCCGGGAATCCGCGAGCCGAAAAATCTTCTCGTCCGAATCGGAACGCTCTTCCAGAACGCCGTTGATTTCTGCGGCGGCCTGAAAGACGACGCCAATACCTTCATCATGGGAGGCCCGATGATGGGGCTGGCTCAGTGGACGCTCGACATCCCTGTCATCAAGGGAACGTCAGGAATTCTTGCCTGGCATTCAGCCTTCCCTGTGGCCGAATTTCCGTGCATTCGCTGCGGGCGCTGCGTCGATCACTGCCCCACGGGACTTGAGCCCACTCAGCTCGCCAAGTTCGTCCAGTATGAAAACTGGGCCGAGGCGGAAAATTGGGGAATCCTGGATTGCGTGGAGTGCGGCTGCTGCCAATACATCTGTCCCTCTAAGATTCCTCTTGTCCACTGGATGCGTTTGGGAAAAAATAAAATCACCCGGGCCAAACGAAAAAAGAGTGCTTGAACATGAGCGAAGTTTTTCTCGTTGAATCCTCACCCCATCTCCGGGAGAAAGACACGACCCCCCGCATCATGTACCGTGTTATCCTCAGCCTGGCGCCAGCCTGCGTGGCCGCGCTTTATTTCTTCAGGTTTCGGACTCTTGCCCTCTTGGCGGCCTGTATCGCCGCCTGCCTGGCCACAGAAGCTCTCTTCTTCTGGGTCAGAAAAAGGCCTTTTTCTTCTCTTCTCGACGGGTCAGCCATTATTACGGGAATGCTTTTGGCCATGACTCTTCCTCCTTCCTTCCCCGTCAGTTTGGCCATCATCGGGGCTGTTGTCTCGATCGGGATCGGCAAGCAAGCCTTCGGGGGTCTCGGTCAAAATATCTTCAACCCCGCCCTTGTGGGCCGGGCTTTTCTTTCCACTGCCTTTCCCGTGTCCATGACCACCTGGATCCCTCCTGCGCTGGCAAAAGTAGATATCGCTACTTTTGCCACGCCGCTGGGCGGCCTCAAATTCCAGAATGCTATCGCCCAGGGCTCTCTGGCTCCGTTGAAAGATCT
>CAZKEW010000092.1:0-2797 GCA_964551885.1 uncultured Eubacteriales bacterium | reverse complement strand
TCGGCGGCTGTCTCGGCGAAACATCGGCCATAGCCCTTCTCATCGGTGGAATTTACCTTCTCCTCCGCCGCACGATTGATTGGCGCATCCCTCTCGGGATCTTCCTCTCTCTGACGGTCTTTATTGGAACATTCTGGCTGGCCAACCCCGAAAAACATGCCTCACCGCTTTTTCATATTTTAGCCGGGGGTTTACTCCTCGGAGCGCTTTTCATGGCCACGGACATGGTGACTTCTCCGGTGGCTCCAAAGGCCACTTGGGTCTATGCTCTCAGTATCGGCTTGATCATAGGAATCATCCGTCTCTTCAGCGGCTTTCCCGAAGGAGTGATGTACAGCATCCTTTTCATGAACTCCTTTGTCCCTCTGCTCAACCATTATGTCCACCCCCGCATCCTGGGAGAAAGGAGGAAAAAATGAGCCTTTCTTCCCGGATGGTTATCGTTCTTACGTCCGTGGGGCTTCTTTCCGGAGGATTCCTGGCCAGCGTCGGCCTTCTAACCAAGGAGAGGATTGCCCTGAATAAAAAAATGGAGATCGAGCGCGCCATCGTCTCCGTCGTCCCCGGGTCCACGAGCAGCCGGTTGATCCTGGAAGAAAAAGATTTCGCCGTCTATGGCGGCGAAAATGAAGCCGGCCAATTCACCGGGTTTGCCGTCTACGCCTCAGGAGTCGGATTCCAAGATAAAATCGTCCTCATGCTCGGGGTTGACGCCGCTCTTGAGCGCATCAACAGGCTTACCATCCTCGACCAGAAAGAGACGCCCGGTTTAGGGGCGAAAATAACCGATAGATCTTCCTTTCTCGTTTACTGGGAAAACAAAGATTTCACTCAGCCGCTTCGCCTCCGCAAGCCGCCCGCTCCTTCAGCAGAAGGCCTGTCTTCCTTCGAGGTCAACACTATCACAGGCGCTACCATATCGTCGGAGGCCGTTCTCGCAATCGTCAATAACGCCAGGGAGAAAATGAAAAGACTGAGCGAAGAAGGAAAGCTTTCCATCGAGGGCCAAAATGCCAAGTAGAACGGCGGCCCAGGATTTTTTAAAAGGCCTGTGGCAGGAAAACCCCATTTTCCGGCAGATGCTGGGGATCTGCCCGACCCTGGCCGTGACCAACGCCGTCATCAATGGAGTCGCCATGGGCCTGGCAACTTCCTTCGTCCTCATCTTCAGCTCTTTTATGATTTCTGTGATTAAGAAACTGATTCCCAACCAAGTCAGGATTGCCTCCTATATCGTAATCATCGCAACTTTCGTGACCATAGCCGACCGTTTTCTGGCGGCTTTCTTCCCGGACATCTCCAAGAGCCTGGGGCCGTTTGTCCCCCTGATCGTGGTCAACTGCATCATCCTCGGAAGGGCGGAAGCGTTTGCCTCCAAAAATTCCGTGGGCCGTTCGGTCATCGATGCGCTGGGGATGAGCGCCGGGTTTGTGATGGCCCTGCTCTTGTTGAGCTCCATCCGCGAAATCTTGGGCAGCGGGACCTTTTTGGGTCATCAAATCTTGGGAAGCTGGTTTGAGCCCTGGGTGATCATGGTGCTTCCCCCGGGCGCATTCATGACCCTGGGCATCCTCATGGCGCTCAGCATCCAGTTGGAGAGAGCAAAGAAGGATAAATAGCAGTGGAGCTGGTGGCTCTTTTTATCGGCGCTATTCTGATAAATAATTTTGTCCTTCATTATTTCCTCGGAATTTGTCCTTTCTTGGGCGTATCCAAAAAAATTGACGCCGCGCTATCCATGGGGTTTGCGGTTACCTTCGTCATGGCCATCACCGCCGTAGTCTCCTGGGCGATTAACCATTGGATCCTTATCCCTTACAATCTTGACTACCTCCAGATTGTCTCCTTCATCCTGGTCATCGCTTCGCTTGTTCAGCTCGTGGAGATGTTTATCCGGAAGACCAGCCCTCCTCTTTATCAGGCGATGGGCATTTATCTTCCGCTTATTACCACCAACTGCGCCATTATGGGCCTGGCGCTGCTGGCGGCCTTAAAGAATTACGACTTCGCCGAGGCCGTCGTGTTCGGCGTCGGCTCGGGCCTGGGGTTCACCCTGGCCATCGTTCTCATGGCGGCCATCAGAGAGCAGCTTGAACTGGCCGACGTGCCCAAGCCTCTGCGGGGAGCGGGAATTGCTCTAATTGTGGCCGGGATCATGGCCCTTGCCTTTCTCGGCTTTTCAGGGATGATAAAGTGATGAACATCCTCGTCCCGATCATCACCATGGCCGCGCTCGGGTTTCTTTTCTCCTTCGGCCTCGTCTTTGCCTATAGAAAGCTTGCCGTTCATATCGACCCCAGGATTGAGAAAGTCGCCGAGGCCCTGCCCCAATCCAACTGCGGCGCCTGCGGGTATGCCGGCTGCCAGGCCATGGCCGAGGCCATGGCCTCAGGGAAAGCGGCCCCCAACAGTTGCCCCGCGGGGGGCGCCGATACAGCGGCGAAGGTCGCTGAGGTCCTCGGCGTTAAGCCCGCCGAAGCCATCAAAAAAGTGGCCCGTCTGCACTGCCGGGGGACCAAAGAAGCCGCGCCTCGACGGAGCCAATATTTGGGGCTTCAGACGTGCTATGCCGCCCATCTCATGGGCGGCGACAAGCTCTGCACTTACGGCTGTCTTTGGCTCGGCGATTGCGTCCGGGCCTGTCCTTTTGAGGCCATGTTCATGGGCGATGACGGCCTGCCTGTGGTCATCGAGGAGAAATGCACCGCCTGCGGCAATTGCGTGGAATCCTGCCCGAGAAACCTTCTCGAGCTTCATCCGGTCTCTCAAAACATCATCGTCTTCTGCCGCTCGAAAG
>CAZKEW010000091.1:0-9382 GCA_964551885.1 uncultured Eubacteriales bacterium | reverse complement strand
ATGTTTGATTGAATTTTATCGCCTATCTTCCTTTTAATCAACCCGAAGAGATAGGGGAGCTTGAACGGGCGCTTTTTCTTGTGATATAAGGATAAATCCGCTTTCAGAGGATTGAAATCCCCGAAAGGCTGGAAAAATTTGTATTAAAACATGCCCATAATCGCTGATTACGGTGACCTGAAAGAAAAAGATTACCTCGAGATCGGGTTTCGATCCGGCCTCGAGATCCATCAGCAGTTGAAGACGCAGAAGAAGCTCTTCTGCCGCTGCCCCGCCGGCGATTATTTCGAGGAATACCATGCCGAAGTGCTCAGGCATATGCGGCCCACGCTCTCCGAGCTCGGGGAGTATGACGGCACCGCCCTGATGGAATTCAAGACGCGCAAAGAGATCATCTATCAGTTGAACAGAAACAATGTCTGTACCTATGAGATGGATGACACCCCGCCTTTCGAACTGAACCAGGAAGCGCTCGACATCGCTCTTGAGATGGCTCTCCTTCTGAAGTGCAACATTGTCGGCGAGCTCCATATCTCGAGAAAGCAGTATCTCGACGGCAGCATCCCGGCGGGCTTTCAGCGCACCACCATCCTCGGCACGGACGGCTGGATACCCTACAAAGACCGCAGGATCAATATTCGGCAGTTGGGGCTTGAAGAGGACGCCTGCCGGGAGGTGAGCGACAAGGGGCACCGCAGAGTCTACAAAACCGATCGATTAAGTATACCTTTGATCGAGACCGTGACCTATCCCGACATGCGGGCCCCCTGGGAAGTGGCCGAAGTCGCGGAAATCCTGCGGGAGCTGGCCAGATGCACAGGCAACGTCAGGACAGGGATCGGCAGGGCCCGGCAGGATGTCAACGTGAGCGTCGAGGGCGGGACGAGGGTGGAGATCAAAGGCGTGCACAAGATTCCCTACATCCCCCGGCTCACCCACTTTGAAGCCTTGCGGCAATACAACCTCCTTGAGCTCAGGGATGAGCTGCGAAGGAGAGGAATAACCAAGGAGACTCTGAAGTCATCCTCAGCAGAGGTTACCGAGGTCTTGAGGAACACGGATTTTCAACCCATTCGTCGCGCCCTCGAAAGGGGCTGGCGCGTGATGGCTGTCGGTTTGACCGGGTTCAAGAGCATTCTAACCTATTCTCTTCAGCCGGGAAGGGACCTGGCGAGCGAAGTTTCAGACAGGGTTAGGGTCATCGCCTGCCTCGATGAGCTTCCCAACATCATCCACTCCGAAATGAAGGATAACCCCCTTTCGTCCTCAGAATGGCAGAACATTGCCTCAGCCGTAGAAAGCAAGAAGGATGACGTTATGGTTCTTGTCTGGGGTGACAAGAAAGATACGGAGACCGCCGTTGGCGAGATCATCATCAGGGCAAGGGAGGCGGCGGAGGGCGTTCCCAACGAAACTCGTCAGGCCTTTCGCTCAGGGGTCAATGGGTTCGAGAGGATTTTGCCCGGCCCCGACAGGATGTACCCCGACACGGATATGCCTCCTGTCTCGCTCGCAGGGGAACGGATAGAAAAGGCTAAGAGCCGGCTTCCACTGACGCCCTGGCAGCGGAGGGAATACTACCGGAAGCTCGGCCTCCCTTCAGAAATCAGCGAGAGATTGGTCATAGATCGTCGGGCAATTCTTTTTCAGCAAATTGTTGATTTGCTTCCGCTAAACCTGATAATGGCTGCGGTTGTCCTCACGCAGACCCTGAAGCACTTGGAAAGGAAAGGGTTTCCTGTTTCGCATCTTAAAGATGAATCTCTCCTGGAGTTATTCAGGCGGCACAGTAACGGCGAATTTGCCAGGGAGGCGTTTCCGGGGATTCTCGAAATGATGTCGGCGGATAGCAAGGGCGCAGGCGAAGTTATCGAGAAGCTGGGAATCCACAAGCTGGGAGATGAAGAAGTTCAAGATTTGGTCCAAAAGTTCGTCATTATTCACAGGGATCATGAGCCCCAGGACCCGGACAAGAAATTCCGCTATCTCATGGGCGAGCTGATGCCGGGTTTGAGAGGGAAAGCGCCGGGGGAGAAAGTCGCTTCATTCTTGCGTAAAGCGATGGGCACGATTCTTTGAGGTTCGAGACTTTGGAGGCAGGAGAACGGCCATGAACGATATCTATAAAGGCTACCGAGGGGAGGCGCTCTCTCTCCTCAAGACCTGCGGTGTTCGCGTCTGGAGCGATGCCGAAGTGACGACGACAAGGGGGAAGTTTACGGGAATTATTCTGCCCCGCTCCGAGACGGCCGACGACAAGCACATCGTCCTCAAGCTGCGCAACGGCTACAACGTCGGCATCACCGTCGCCACTGTGACAGAGATCAAAGAGATCGGCTATAAAGAGGCGCACTACAAGATCCCCGAGAGGGAATTCCCGTATGACCCGAAAAAACCGCGGGTGAAACTACTCGGAACCGGCGGGACGATCGCCAGCCGCCTCGATTACAGGACCGGGGCCGTCATTCCGGCCTTCACGCCCGGTGAGCTCTACGGGTCGGTGCCCGAGCTCGCCGAGATCTGCAACCTGGAGACGGAAAAGCTCTACGGCGTTTTCAGCGAAAACATGGGACCGGAGCAGTGGGTCGGCACGGCGCGGGCCATCGGCAGGGAAATCGAGAAGGGCGTCCAGGGCATCGTCATCGGGCACGGCACAGATACGATGCACCACACCGCTGCGATCCTGTCGTTCATGGTCCAGAATTCGCCGGTTCCGATTGTCATGGTGGGCTCCCAGCGCTCCAGCGACCGGCCTTCTTCTGATGCGGCGCTAAACCTGATCAACGCCACCAAAACCGCCGCTGAGAGCGATATCGCCGAGGTCACAGTCTGCATGTTCGGACCGACGAGCGACCAATACGACCTGCTCCACCGCGGCACCCGCGTCCGGAAGATGCACTCCTCTTACCGTTCGACTTTCCGGACCATCGGCGACATGCCGATTGCTATGGTCAGCAGGGAGAAAATCATTCCTCTGCGGGACGACTACAAGAGGAGGCGCGGCGATAAAAATGTCAGGATCAACACAGCCTTCGAGGAAAAAGTCTCCATCGTCTACTACTATCCCAACATGAAGCCCGACATCATCGAGTCGCTGATTGACAACGGTTATAAAGGGATCGTGATTGCCGGGACCGGTCTTGGGCACGTCAACAAACCTCTTTACCCATCCCTGAAGCGTGCCACCGAGAAAGGCATTGCTATGTACATGACCGTGCAGACGCTTTGGGGCTATGTGCAAATGTACGTCTATGACACGGGCAGGGATATCATGGAGCTGGGCGTGGTGCCGGCCGCCAACATGCTTCCTGAAGTCGCCTATGTCAAGCTCGGCTGGGCGCTCGGCCAGACCGACAACCCCGATAAAGTCAGAGAGATCATGTTGACGCCGATCGCCGGAGAGATCACGGAGCGCGAGCCTCACAACGGCTATCTGATCTACCAGGGCGGCATTCCCGAAGTGGAGCGATTCGTCTCGAGCTACTGGAAATAGCGTTATTTTGATTATTTGCCTTAATCCCTTTATTGGCGCTTACCTTTGTTCGCGGGGCATAATTAGCCAGGCCATAGACAGTCAGCTGTTGGTCATCAGCCGTATTGAATTTGCCATTCCAGCCAGGGTCTGTAACAGTGTAAGGCAGCCAGATGGCCGACCCTAAAAAAAATTAAAAAGGAATTGAAGATGTTTCAGCGCACGCTAAATATTTTCTGGGCTGCGCCTGATTTGGGGATAGGAGGGAGAGGGAGTGCGATAATACCCTCTCCCTCTTTTCTGGCTTAAATAAGTCTTCTTTCTTTCCTCAGTAACTCCACCTCAATCCGAGCCGTATCGAGCGGACTCCAGAAATGCTGGTAAGTTGTCCATAGGTTGTGGCCAGTGTGTACCTGGGAGGGGTTTCATAGAAATAAATCATGCCGTTTGGATTTCGTACTACAGAGATGTCGCTGCTTCCTCCAAGATTAAAGACATCAAGATAGAGGCTAAACTTCCCGTAGGTGCCAAACTTGAAGCTTTTTTCAAATCTCATATCCAGTGTGGTCTCTGGATGGTTTCTCCTTGTTCCGGAAGGTTCGGCCAGAATACCACTGGCATAGCTTGTCTGCGCGCCAAAACCCGTTGGGAAGTAGACTCGGTCCAGTGTTCTTGCCCAGGGAGAACCGCTGCGATAGTTGAAGTAAGCGCTGATGATAATATCAAAGGGGAGGATGTAGGTCCCTAAAATCTTGATGTTCAGTGGGCGATCATAGCGGATGCGGCCGTAGAAATTGATCAATGTGTTGGGGTTGTCGTAAAGAGTTGTTTCTCCTTCTGCTCCACCGTAATCGTGATCAGCGTTGCCTTTAAAGGCGCTGTATGTGACCGAGCCCTTCAACTGCCACCTGTTGGACATTCTTTTGTCAAAAGTAAGAATGCCGGCAATGTATTCTCTTTTGCATCCGGGCGGGTTTGACCCTAAAAAGTATGGAGTAGGGGCGTAACTCGCCAGGCCGTAGACAGTGAGCTGTTGGTCATCATCTGTTCCAAATTTTCCATCCCATCCGGGGTCTGTAACAGTGTATGGCTTCCAGATGGGGCGACCCTGGTCATCTGTGGCATTTGGATCATAGCCGTTTTCTGCATCCACGTCCTCGGTGATGTTCTTGTTCTGTTTGTAGATGAACTGGAGGCCGAGGCGGAAATCTTTCATGACTTCATGCTCAATTCCTGCAATGATTTCGTCCATATAAGGACATTTGATGTCATCTGCATAATACTTCTGGTAGGGATCCTGGTTTGTATAAGAAGTGAGTCTGTAACTATCGCCTTTTGGATCTATATATTTAGAGTCAGCAGGTCCTGATGTGGGAAGGTCCATGTATCCATTTTTATTTACGTCAGTCCAGTACCAGTTCATGGCGCCGGCTGCGAGGAGCTGGGGAGCATTGTATTTACCCGACCAGATAGACTCGTAGTAGCGGGCAAGTGAGAGCTTGAGGGCTGTTTTTCCGTTACCGAATAGATCGTAAACAAATCCAATCCGTGGTGAGAAGGTAGAAAATTGGACGATTTTTCTATAAGGAAAAGTAAATTCATCAAATTCAGAAACTGGCCCTATCTGCTGGTGATATTGGTCGTTAAGAGCCTTGATGAGGATGTTGGGGTCCTTTTGGGCAAGAGCGGGATTTAAAAACTCAGGCCCTACCTTGTAATTGAGAAGTTCAGGACGGTATTCCTCGGGTTCGTAAGCGTAGGAGTGATCAAAACGAAGGCCGAGGTTAATGGCCAGTCTTCCTGCTACGATTGAGTCCTGCGCAAAAGCAGAGTAGCGTCTGGTGTTGTCTTCACCCTTCATTACTCCAAGACTCGCATAGGGATAGAGATAGAGCCGGCCTTCTCTTTTTGAAGCGCTGTAATAATATTTATCTTGTTTTTTGAAACTGGCCCACCAGGTGTAGTAAGGATTGTCGCCCGGCTCATAGCCTCGGCACCTGTCTCGGATGTAATATGTGTCTTCCCATTCTGCGCCTGCCTTGAATTCATGGCTGGCTCCGAGAAAATTGTCCTGGAATCTGGTTATGGCTGCAGAAACTCCTCCTCTGTTGCGGTAGTAATCATCCGTATAGTTAGTATTTCCCCAGTAAACATCGGTTTCTCTGTCATAAGAAGTGTAGTTGTTGGCTGTTTCCCGCCTCATCATATTCGGGAAGTGGCGGTTGACGTAATTTCCAATGATTTCCACGAAGGTATTTTGATTCAGAACCCAGTTCAGATGGTGAGAGGTGGTATAGACTTTTTCATCTTCCACAACAGCCGTGTAGCCCCAGGCCCTGTCATTGCCGGTTCTCAAGGTATAGACAGGCTGGTTAACCATGTTGAAATGAAGCATGCCCATATACTTGATATTCTTGGTGACCTGGAAGGTCAGTTTGGCAAAAGCCAGCCAGTCTTCTTGACTGGTGTCATAATGTTCGAGTTCCTTGGGATTAAATGCGCTGGGGTTCGTGTTGTAGATTTGCTGGATGCGGAGATGAGCTGTATTAGGATCAACTTGCTTCCAGGATACGTAGCGACCGTTGAGGAAGAACCAGAGTTTGTCTTGGATAATGGGTCCGCCAAAGCTTGTCGAACCATCTAAATAATCCGCATATTTTCCAGGCGGAACGACCTTCAGAGCGTCCATCTGTTCTTTAGTCCACAGGTCTTGAGCAAGAGAGGGCAGAAATTTAAGGGATCTCAGGCCTCCTGCTCCCGTGTAGTACCCGCTGAACATGCCGGAAAACTTGTTTCCGCCGCTCTTGGAGACAACATTAACAACAGCCGTGTCGGTCAGTCCCACTTCAGCCGGAAGTGCTCCTAAAGTGATTTCCATTTCTTCGTAAACATCGACATTCAGATTAGCTGCTATGTATAGGGTGGTGGGGTCATTCAGGATGGCCCCGTCTATCATGTAAAGTGTGCTCCTGAGATGTCCTCCTAAAACAGAAGACATGCGGGTATACTCTCTTCCACTTTCAGCTTCTACGGTCCCGGGCAGAGAGAGCTGAATTCCTAAGAGGTCCCGGGAAGCGGGAAGACTCGCCAGGAAGTCTGAGCCGTAATGAACACTAAACTTGGACGATTCAACATCCACGACGGGCGATCCAGCCGTCACCGTGATTTCTTCTTCTATAGTCGCCACCTCGAGGGCAAGAGTTACTTCAGTTATTTTCCCGATGCTGACGCGGAGCTCTTTTCTGATGTAGGTCTTAAATCCAGGCAATTCTACTTTTACCTCGTACTCTCCTGGACTAAGAGCGACGAAGCGAAATTTTCCAACATCGCTGGTCACATAGCCTATGGACCCCATCATCGCAGGGCCTGAGAGATTGACGGCAGCTCCTGGAAGGGGGTTGTTTTCATTATCTAAAACTGTACCGGAGATGGATCCAGTCTGTCTTCCCTGAGCAAGGGTTGTGGAAACGAGCCCAAAAGAAAGGAGCAAAAGCAAGCAAAACTTTAAGATGTTTCTGTTCATTTTTTTACATCCTTTTATTTTTGATTTCTTTCCCTGGAGTATCAAGTCTCATGTGATACTCCTCTGCTTATCCTCTTTAGTCTCATGTTCTCTTGTATTCTCACCTCCTTTTTTCCTAGGGACGCGTTCCTGAAGTTTCTTATGAATATCGATATGAAGAGCCATAAATTTTTCCGTGGAATTTATAGGACAGAGACGCTCCAATTCTTTGATTAAATCCTCCAGCTCCTTCAGGTCTTCTGAATCCAGATATTCTGCAACTGTGCACGTTGCCAGGCTATCCAGAGTGCTCAGAGCTTGATGAATACCCATCAGTTCTTTAAAAGAGATTTCTTTCACCTTAGTTTCCCCGAGGAAGGTGATGATTTATTTCCCTTTTATGTTTCATAATAAAATGGAAATGAAACGATTGTCTCAATCATATAAAAAATAAATTCTATTGTCAAGAAGATTTTACCCTTTCTTAAGAACATAAAAAATTTAGTCGCAAAATGAGTGACAATTGTATGTTAACTCCATTCTTAGCAGGAAATAAGGGCCTTATCTATGAGGACATATTGTTGTTCCTTGTCGCTCATTTATCAGAATGGAGTACCGGTTTTGAAAAAACAAGATTGAATTTTTATATAAAATTAATTATATTCTTGAATATCGCACAGAACATCTGAATGATAAAAAGACTTAATACCCAGCCCAAAGACATATATTTTAGGGCTGAATAATATTGCTATACGAGAGAGATAAGATGATAAACAATATGAAAGACTTAGAACAGCGCATCAAATCTAAAATTCCTGATTTGACTGAATCGCAGAAAGCTATTGTCAATTATATATTTGAGAACCCACAAAAATTCGCGTTTAGTTCGGTCAGGAAATTAGAGAGAGAATTACATACTAGTAAATCAACTATTGTCCGTTTGACGCAAGCTCTTGGTTATACCGGCTTTCATGAAATGAAAACAGCATTTCTTGAAGAAATTCAAAATAATCTTGAGCCTATTCATCGATACAAAAAATATCTCTCACAAACCCTAAAAGAATCACCTCCCCTGAAGCCGAATTTTCTCCGATTGATTGCAGATGAAACGGTGAATAATATTAATACCACTCTTCGCCTGATTGACATGGAGCAATACAGAAAAGCTGTTCGCCTTATTAAAAATGCCAATCATCTCTATTCAATGGGTCTTGGAATTTCCAGTTATTTGGCTGAAATGACGGCTTATTTATTTACGCGTATGTCGATCAAATCAAATTTCTTGACTTGCGGACGCATTTCCTTCGCGGAGCAAATTATTAATCTATCCAAAGATGATTTAATTGTTGCCTTCTCTTTCCCCCCTTATTCTAAAGAAACCATTGAAGCAGCATGTTATGCTCACAGAAAAAAGATAAAAGTTATATCTATTACTGATAAGGTTACAAATAAGATAGTCCATTACAGTGATGTGTCTCTTCTAGTCGCTGTGAAAAGTATGACGATATCGAATTCAATCATGGCTGTTTTGGTGTTGTTGTATTCAATTGTCGCCCAAATCGGTCACGAATTAAAATATAAAACCTTGGAAACAATTGAAGCTATAGAGCAGGTGAGGAAAAATGTAATGACCCCCGAAAATCAAAACACTTTTTCTCCATTTGAGAGATAGAGATCGATTCCAAAAAAAATTTATTCACCATTTGACTATGAGAGCTCGATGGGTCCGTTTTTCATCGAGCGTCACAAAAATCGAGGGTATCATGAAGACTCTTTTTTTATAGGGATTTCCTTTTCGCAGGCGCAACGATTTTTCGTCCTTTTCGGCCTGGACCGCATGAGCTATCGGCCCGAAGAGAACATAGCACTTCTTGTGAATCCCAGTCAACACACTACTGGCTGAAAGAAATGATGAATTCAGAAGGAAATGCTCTCAAAAAGGGGGAAAATAAGATAGACCTCCGATGTACCGCCAAAGGAGAGATGAATGATTATGAGAGATATTCAGCGCCGGCCGGAGAACTCGGCCTGACAAAAACGCCCCCCTACATACAAACTTGCTCCCACATATGGACAAATCACCAGCGTTTACGGTGTCCGTTCCTTCCGATTTGGATCTTGCTCAATCCAAATTTTTGGATAGGATTCATTTTTTTGGAAAAATCCACACTGACGGGAATTTATTGTGTTCTTAAATTATTGATTATAAATAAATTATAAATTAATAGGGTTGGCATGAAATTTGCAGGTATGGAAAAAGGGAGAGATCGGCTCGGCAAAATTCAATCTCTTCAATCTCTTAAAAAGGAGGTGGTTAACAGGGAAAGAAGGATTTGAGGCTAAATGTTGTCTCTTTTTTAAAAAAGAGGCAGGGATTTTCTCCCGGCCTTTCGGGAGAAACGGGAATA
>CAZKEW010000090.1:0-9537 GCA_964551885.1 uncultured Eubacteriales bacterium | reverse complement strand
GAAGTGCCCCGTTTCGCCTCAATAATATGTGATAGCATCTATGAAACGGGGCACTAAGGCAGAAACAGGAGAAAGAAGAATTGGCCGCCCCTAAGCAGAAAATGACCCGGCCTGTAAAGCCCGGGATACTGGCCGCAGCGCTCCTCCTTCTGGCGACCTCTTATCTTATCACCTGTTATCCCTCCCGCCCTTCCTTTTCTCCCCTCCCTCCTCAAGTGGAGTCGATCGAGGGATACGCGTCTTTGCGCCTGGCACGGGAAAGGGCGACGGCCAAATCCCGTTTTTCTTTTCTTTTCCTGATCCCAGGCCAGGGCCGCATCGACATTTACGACCCGCTGGGCCGGACGGTTTCCAACCTTTTCATCGAAGAAAATGAGGCTTTTTTTGTCCTCCCCTCCAAGAAGATTTATTGGAGAACGACGCGTGAAGAGGCCATGGGCAGATTTTTGGGGTTTGCTTTGAGCCCGCAAGAGATGATGGCCATTTTGAGCGGCAAGCTCGAAGAGCTCGGCGGCTGGGACCTGGAAAGAGATGGCCGGGGCAGGGTTGTCCGCGGCCAGCGGGATGATCTCCGGTTTGACGTCAGGCAATTTTTTGAGGACAGCCGTCTTCCCCAACTCATCGCTCTTTCTCATGCCGGAGACAAGGGAAGCCTAAAAATCCTTCGCCTGAATTTTAACCAGCCCCTGAAAAAAGATGCATTTCGTCTATCCTTTTTGGAAGACAAAGAGTACACCGCCGCGACCTGGGCTGAGATTGAAAAGTGGCTGCGCCATGAAAATTAGGTCTTTCGCCAAAATCAACTTAGGGATTGAGGTCCTCAGAAAACGGGAGGATAACTACCACGACATCAGGACCCTTTTCCAGGCGATTGATTTTTTCGATGTCCTGGAATTCCATTTCACGGCCGAGGACAAGATCACGCTCAGCGGAAACGACAAGACGATCCCATGGGATGAGAAGAACCTCATTTTTCAGGCGGCGCAGGTTCTGAAGCAGAAGTTCCAGCCGGATGGCGGCGTCGAGATAGATGTGACCAAGAATATCCCGGCGGGAAAAGGTTTGGGCGGCGGAAGCAGCAATGCCGCCATGACGCTTTATGCGCTGAATGAGCTGTGGGCCCTCGGGTTGAGCAGGGCGGAACTCCAAAAGTCTGCTGAGAAGCTGGGCGCGGATGTCCCTTTCTTCTTGGAAGGGGGCCTCTGCCTTGGAGAGGCGCGAGGAGATGTGGTCACAGCTCTCCCTGACCTCCCCCGCCTTTTCTGCGTTCTCGCGCTGCCCTCTTTTCCCGTCTCGACCGCAGACATCTACGGCCGCCTGCGCTTGACTTCGAAGGGTAAAGAAAGTAAAATTAACCAGTTTTTAGCCCAGAGAGAGTTCGGGCTATTAGAGAATAGATTAGAAGAAGCAGTCTTTAGCCTGTATCCTCGATTAAAAGCGATTAAAAGTTTTTTTCATCAAAGGGAAGCAGTCCTTTCCTTGGTGACGGGAACGGGCTCAGCTGTCTTGGGGATATATCTGGAGAAACAGAAGGCAGAGAAGGCCCTCTCGGAGCTCGAAGGGACAGAGGAGGCGCTTCTTGTAGAGACCTTATCCAGGGAGCGCTATTGGAACAGAGTAACTGCTGGGGTGTAGCCAAGCGGTAAGGCAACGGACTTTGGATCCGTCATCCGGAGGTTCGAATCCTCCCGCCCCAGTTTAGCGCTGAAAAAATAGGAAGAAAAAGAAAAGGAAAGGACGATGAAAGTTTTCGCTGGATCATCGAACTTGGCCTTGGCCAAGGAAATCGCCCGTTATTTGAATATTGAACTGGGAAACTGCGTCCTGAGCCGGTTTAGCGATGGAGAGATCCATATCTATATCGATGAAAACGTCCGGGGAGCAGATGTCTTCATCGTCCAAACAGGCTCTTACGACGCCAATTTCCATCTCATGGAACTCTTCTTGATGATCGATGCTTTCAAGCGGGCTTCGGCCGAGCGGATCACAGCGGTCATTCCCTACTATTGCTATGCCCGGCAGGATTGGAAAGATAGGCCCCGTGTTCCCATATCAGCCAGGCTTGTGGCCGACCTTCTCGAAAAATCCGGGGCCAACAGGGTCCTGGCCATGGACCTCCATTCGCCTCAGATCCAGGGATTTTTTTCAATTCCGGTGGATAATTTAATGGCCGCTCCTGTCTTGGCCGATTTTATTGCCGCCCTCAAACTGGAGAATTTGACCATTGTCTCTCCGGATGCAGGAGGGGTCGGCCGGGCCAGAGTCTTTGCCCGAAGAATGGGCGCTAGCCTGGCTATCATCGACAAACGGAGGCCCTCGCCCAATGTGGCCCAAGTTCTTCATGTCATCGGGGATGTCGCAGGCCGCGATGTCGTGATCTTCGACGATATGGTGGACACGGGGGGAACTTTGGTCTTGAGCGCCGAAGCGTTGAAAAAAGAAGGCGCCCGGAGAATCTTCGCCGCCTGCACCCATCCCGTCCTTTCAGGCAAAGCCATCGAGAAAATTGAAAATTCGCCCCTTGAGCGATTGATTGTTACCAACACCATTCCCCTCGGAGAAAAGGCCAAAACCCGTGAAAAGATCAGCATCCTCTCGGTGGCCGAGCTTTTCGGGGAAGCGATCCGCAGGATCAACGAAGGGAGCTCGGTGAGTTCTTTGTTTGTCTAAGGAGGAAGAGATGAGCTTTACGATCAAGGCAGAAAAAAGAGAGTCTTTCGGCAAAAATGCCAACCGGAGGCTGAGAAAAGAAGGCAAGATACCCGCTGTCCTCTACGGAGAAGGAACGCTCAACGTCCCCCTCACTCTGATGAAAAAAGATATCGTCATGATTCTGAAATCGGAGTCGGGGGAGAACACCATATTTAAGGTTATGTTCGATTCCAAGGCGCAGGATGCGATGATCAAGGAGCTGCAGGTGGACCCGAGCTCCGATGAGCTCATCCACGCGGACCTTATTCACATCTCTATGGATAAAGCTATCCGCGTTGCTGCGCCCTTCCTGCTTCAGGGAGAGCCGGTCGGGGTCAAAACCGAGGGAGGGTTTGTGGATTTCATGACCAGAGAAGTGGAGATTGAATGCCTCCCCAAGGACATTCCCGAAAATATCAAAGTGGATATAAGCGGGCTTCACCTCCACCAGTCTCTTAAGATCGGAGACGTCGCCGCCCCTGAAGGGGTGAAGTTCATGACCGACCCGGGGACGGTCGTTGTGATCATCGGCGTGCCGCATAAAGAAGAAGTGGAAGTCAAGCCTGTTGAGGAGGCCGTTGTCGCGGAGCCGACTGAGCCTGAAGTCATCAAGAAAGAGAGAGCCAAGGAAGAGAAGGAAGAAGAGAAGGCGAAGGAGTAATCGTTGTGGGCTGTTATCGGCCTGGGGAACCCGGGACGCCGCTACGCCGGGACAAGGCACAATGTGGGGTTTATCTTTGTCAAGAACCTGGCCCGGCGCTGGGAAGTCAAGCTCAAGAAAAGAAAATTTGCGGCAAAAATAGCCGAGGTCAAAAGAGATAAGGAAAACCTGGTTTTGACCCAGCCTCAGACATACATGAATCAAAGCGGTCTAGCTGTGAGGCAGATCTTAGAAGGATACGCGATCACTCCGGAGAATATCGTTGTGGTCTACGATGACCTGGATATCCCGCTGGGACAAATCCGAGTGCGAAAAGAAGGCAGCGCCGGCACCCATAAAGGAATGCGCTCGATCATCCAGGAGATCGGGACCCAAAACTTCCCGCGTATTAGGGTTGGGATTGGGCCTGCGGCCGACCGTGAGGACGCCACACGCTTTGTGCTTGCGTCTTTCGCCAAGGAGGAAATCCCGACTTTAGAAAGGAGCCTGGCCAAGGCCCAGGAGGCGCTGGAGATGATTCTTGCCGGCCGCATCGAAACGGCCATGAACGAGTTCAATCAAAAAGAGAAAGGGCCGGGCAACCAAGAAGAAGGCAAGACTTAGTCAAGAGAAAACGCTCCTTGTTCCTTCTCTGAAGAAGAAGGAGCTTTAAGATCCATAAGGAGGTACGAATGAGCATCTACGAAACGGGCTTTTTACTCGCCCCCAACCTGTCCGAAGAGGAAACAGAAAAACTCATCGCCCAGATGGCTGATGTCATTTCCCAAAAAGAGGGAAAGCTCATCAAGCAGGAAAGGTGGGGGAAAAGGAGGCTGGCTTATTCCATCAAAAGGTTCAACGAGGCCTTTTATATCTTTCTCCATTATGAAGGCAAAGCGGAAATCCCCCTGGAGCTGGGAAGGCGCTTTAAGCAGACGGATGCCGTCCTGCGCTACTTGACCTTGAATAAAGAAGCCAAGGATATGGTTCGCAAGAAAAAGAAGAAAGAGGCAGCCTTAGAGGAAAAAGAAGCCGCTGCTGCAGCCGGCGAGGTTTCTGAGGAAAAAGGCCGCGGTGAGGAGGGATTGTCCTCCCCAGAAACGGGAGAAGAGGTGAAGTAAGATGGCCAAAGAAGAACGATTCGAAAAACAATCCTTCCGGAAGTTCTTTCCGCCCAAAAAGAAGTTCTGCCGGTTTTGCCAGAGAAATGTCCGGGAGATCGATTACAAGAATGTGGACATCCTGTGGAAATATGTCCCGGAAAGAGGGAAGATTTCGCCGCGGCGTATTACAGGGACATGCGCTTATCATCAGCGGAAGCTGGCGCTGGCCATCAAGAGAGCCCGGCTGATGGCGTTGCTCCCTTATGTTGAAGACTAATCTTTTGGATTTTTCACGGGAGGCAAGATGAGGGTTATTCTGAAACAAGATGTGGACAATTTAGGCCGGAAGGGAGATATTGTGAATGTGTCGCCGGGATTCGGGAGGAACTATCTGATCCCCAGAAAATTGGCCCTGGAAGTCACGCCTGCGAATATGAAGATGATCGAAATCGAAAGGCAGGCTTTGAAAAAGAAGCTGGAAAAAGAGCGTCTTTCCTATCAGGATCTGACCGGGAAACTCAATGAGCTGACCATCACTTTTTCAAGAAAAGCGGGCGAGAAGGATATGATTTTCGGGTCGGTGAGCGCCGGCGATATCAAAGACGCCTTGGACAAATTGGGGTTTGACATCGAGAAAAAGAAGATCATTCTGGAAGAGCCGATCAAGAGATTGGGAAATTACATCATCCCGATAAAGGTCTTCCATGATGATAAGACCGGGCTGAAAGTGGAAGTCCGGAGAGAGCAAGGGTCCGGAGAAGAAGCGAAAGGCAACGAAGAAGCTAAAGAAAGCCAGCGCTAAGGAAAGGAAGACAAGCAGGAGAGAAACTCCTGCTTGATTGGAGAGGTTGGCCATGGAACTCGACCTCATGTTTTTGAAAAAGACTCCGCCGCACAGCCTCGAGGCGGAGAAGACGGTTCTGGGGGGGATCCTTGTCAACAATGAAAGCCTCAACACGGTGCTCTCCATCATCTCCCCCGAAGATTTTTACAAAGATGCCAATCGCAAAATTATCGAGAAAATCATCGTCCTTGTGGATAAAAGCCTTCCGGCGGATTTGCTCTCCTTGAGCGAGGAGCTTCAGCGGGCTGGGGCTCTGGATGAAGTCGGGGGAGCTTCTTATTTAGCCTCTCTGATGGACGGAGTCCCTAAGAGCTTGAACGTCGAGTACCACGCGCAGATCATCAAAGAAAAATCTCTCCTGCGCCGGCTCATCATGTCTTCGGCCAAGATCATCTCCTCGAGCTATGAGCAGAAGGAAGACGCGGATGAGCTCCTCAACGAAGCGCAGGCGGCCATCCTCGAGGTGGCCGAACAAAGGGTCAAGCCGGGTTTTGTCCGCGTGGGCCACTTGACCAAACCCACGCTGGATATGATCGCCACTCTGGTTGAGCGGCGGGAGGCTGTGACCGGCGTGCCCACGGGTTTCCGCGACTTGGATAACCTGACCGCGGGCTTACATAAATCTGAATTCATCGTTGTTGCGGCCAGGCCTTCCATGGGCAAGACCGCGCTCTGTCTGAATATTTCTCAATATGTCGGTCAGCAGACAGATTATGCGGTGGGTTTTTTCTCGATGGAGATGGCCAAGGAACAGATCATCATCCGCATGCTCGGCGCCGACAGCCAGCTCGATATCAAAAGAGTCAGGACGGGATTCATCAGCGAGAGAGAATTCGAGAAGCTCAAGCTCAGCGCTGAAGCCCTTTCCCACGCGCGCATCTTCCTCGATGAGACGTCGGGGTTGACGGTGATGGAGATGAAGGCCAAGGCGAGACGCCTGAAGATGGAGAACAACCTGGACGTGCTTTTTATCGATTATATCCAGCTCATGCGGCCCGGCGGAAGGTTTGAAAACAGGAACCAGGAGATGGCTTATATCTCGCGCTCCTTGAAAGAGCTGGCCAAAGAGATCCAGATCCCTGTGGTCGGCATCTCTCAGCTCAGCCGCGCTCCTGAAAAAGGGAGGCGAGAGCCCCGGCCGCAGCTTTCCGACCTCCGCGAATCGGGAGCCATCGAACAGGACGCCGACGTGGTCATTTTCATCTATCGTCCCGAAGTCTACCACCCCCAGGATGAAAGCCTCAGGGGGATAGCTGAGGTCAACGTCGCCAAGCAAAGGAACGGCCCGACGGACATTCTCAGGCTCGCCTTTTTCAATAAGTATGTCCGGTTTGCCAACGCGGACCTGGATTTCCGTTACCCTGAGGCATAAGATGGTTCGTTTTTTCAGTGATCCGGTTCTTGCCGCTTTCGAGCAGATCGGAGAGGTCGGCATTCTCTTTTTCAAGACGCTAAATAATCTATTTCGCAAGCCGAGAGAGCACAGGTCCCTCCTTCAGCAGCTCGCGGAGATCGGCGCGGGGTCTCTGCCCGTGGTCTCCCTGACGGCTGCCTTCGGCGGTCTGGTCTTCGGCCTTCAGACCTATGTCGCGTTTCATCGCTACATCGGTCCTGGGACCGAGGCTTATGGTGGGCCGATCATCTCTACCGGTCTGGCCAAGGAATTAATCCCTATTTTGGTCGGCCTGATGGTCTCGGGCCGGGTGGGCTCTTCGATGGCCGCGGAAATTGGGACGATGAAGATTACCGAGCAGATCGATGCCCTTTTCAGCCTTGGCGCCAATCCTGTCCGCTACTTGGTCGTCCCCCGAATCCTGGCGGCCTTCTTCATGCTTCCCTGCCTGACCCTTTACGGAGATTTCATCGGCATTGCCTGCGGGTATTTCTACAATGTGGTTATCGAGGGCGTAAACAGGACAATTTATATACAGAATACGCTGATGTACTTGGAGTTCTGGGATGTGGCCAGCGGCCTCATCAAATCGGCCATTTTTGGAGTTGTTATTGCCATTATCGGCTGCTGGCAAGGGCTCAAGACAGAAGGCGGGGCTGAAGGAGTGGGCCGGGCCACCACGCGCACCGTCGTCATCGCCAGCATCTTGATTCTGATCCTGAACTTTTTCCTCACCAGGGCTCTCCCGGCAACATTACGCGGATGATTCGCATACTCAACCTATACAAAACGCTCGGCGGAAAGCAAGTCCTTCGGGGTGTCAGTTTGACCATCGAAAAGGGAGAGACCATGGTGGTCATCGGGCAGAGCGGCTCGGGGAAGAGCGTGCTGCTGAAACATTTGATCGGCCTGCTCAAGCCGGACTCCGGCGAAATTTTTATCGACGGCGTGGAGGTCACCCGCCTCAACGAAGATGATCTCCAGCGCATGACGAAGAAATTTGGGATGTTATTTCAGGGCGCAGCTCTTTTTGACTCGATGACGGTGGCCGAAAATGTGAGTTTCGGCCTGGAGCGCTACACCCGCTACTCGCCCGAGAGAATCAAAGAATTGGTCACGGAAAGCCTCGCCAAAGTCGGCCTCCATGGCGTGAATGACCTGATGCCATATCAGCTCAGCGGCGGAATGAAAAAGAGGGTGGGGCTGGCCCGGGCCATCGCTTACGAGCCGGAAATCATGCTTTATGACGAGCCTTCCACGGGAATTGACCCCATCCGCGCCGATTCCATCAACGATTTGATCAACAAGTTGAAAAGCGAGATGGGGGTGACCTCCGTGGCGATCACGCACGATATGGTCAGCGCTTACAAAATAGCCGATAGAATTGCCATGCTTTATGAGGGCCGGATCATCGAAATTGGGACTCCCGAAGAGATCAGGAATTCCAAGAACGCGATTATTCAGCAGTTTATCCATGGCCAAGCCGAGGGTCCCATCAAGACTTGGTAGAGAACGAGGTGCATCAATGCGTCGGGAAGTGAAGATCGGGATTTTTTTAACCGGAACGCTTCTCATTTTAGCGGCCTTTATCTTCGTTGTGGGCGATTTGTCTACCCTTTTTAAAAAACCAGGCTACTCTCTCTCCGTTTTCTTTCCTTCGGCAACGGGGTTGGATAAAGGGGCAGCCGTGAGGCTGGCCGGGGTGAAAATAGGATATGTCAAAGAGATCCGCCTGGTCGAGAGGAAAGCCGAAATAGTCATGAGCATTTCGCCCAAATATCAGGTCCCCAAGGGTTCTAAAGGAGCATTGGCTGCCTTAGGGCTTTTGGGAGAGCGGTACATCGAGATCACTCCCAGCGAGGCGATGGAGTTCTTTCAACCCGGAGAGGCGCTTGATGCCGCCCCCTCCGTGAGCTTCGACCAACTTGGAAGCCTGGTCCTTTCCATAGGCGAAGAGATCAAACAACTCAGCCAATCTCTGCGGGAGATCACCGGAGAGGAATCGAGAACGAATCTGCAGAAGACTCTTCAGAATTTGAGTTCTTTTTCCGGGGAGTTGAACACGTTCATGGGGGAGAACAAGAATAACCTCCAAGCGGGAATCCGCAGCGCCTCTCGAGCGGCGCAGCAGTTTGACAAGAAGCTTGACGATGTTTCCAAGAACATCAATGAGACTATCCTCCTCATAAAGGGTATCGCCCAGGAGAACAAGGAGAATGTGAAGCTCAACCTGGAAAAAGTGAAAGAATTGCTTCTCAAAGTGGAAGAATCGCTCCGGCTTCTCTCCGAGTCTTTAGAGAAAATAAACAAGGGCGAAGGGACGCTGGGGAAGCTTATCCAGGACCCCAGGCTTTACGAAGACGCCCAAGGCGCACTGGGCTCGGTGGAGAAAACGGTCGAGCCGTTGAGTCAAATGCGGGCAACGGGCAGTTTCAGAGCCGATTACCTCGGGGAGAGCCAGGAGGTGAAAAGCTATATCAACCTGGGCTTCTCTCTGTCTCCGAGATTTTTTTTACTGGGTCAGGTTGTCGAGGACCCGCGGCTGAATAAATTCACTTACTCCGCTCAAGGAGGAGTTCGCTGGGGTGCCTTGGCGCCCCGTGCAGGGATCATCGAGTCCGAGTTCGGGGCCGGCATCGATTATCTCGCCTTCGACGACCGCCTTGTCTTCAGCCTGGAGGGGTTTGATTTCCAGCGCGACAACGGGCCTCATTTCCGGTTCACTTCCCAGTTCTCCCTCCTCAAATATTTTTATCTATTGCTGGGGGTCGATGATTTCGGCCAGTCCTCAAAAAGAGAAATATTTTTCGGCCTCGGCTTGGGAACCCGATGAAGGACAAACTGAAGACGGTCTTTATCTGCCAGA
>CAZKEW010000089.1:0-9540 GCA_964551885.1 uncultured Eubacteriales bacterium | reverse complement strand
TCTTAAACCCGGAGAACTTTGATTTTGGGGATTGAAAAAAGTCATGCCTCGGTTTGAATTTTTACGCCTTTTCTTTTATAGTGGTTGACCCCTCGGAGTTGGCTGGAATAGACTTCTCCTTCTTTTAGGTCTTCATGAGAGAGTTTTTCTCCTCGATAAAATACCGCTGGTTTCACGAGGACGTTCTCGGCCGCCTCTTCGGAAACGCCGGATCTTGCGGAAAGCGATCGCCAGCCAGTTTATCAAGCCATTTTCACTCCACCGCCGGCCGACCCGCTTGATCCGATTGACCACTCGACTGAAGGTCGACTCGATCGCGTTGGTCGTGAACGAAATCCATCTCTTATGATCCAGCCAGTAGTCGAAAAAGAGGATGGCCTGACGGGAGAAATTCTCGATATACGTCCGGGTCTTGGGGTACTCGTCGGCGGGAAGCGCCATCAGAAGATCCCGGAAGGAACGCCGGATCGCTTTGATCAGCTTCCGGACCAGCGGTGTGGGGGGAGACCATTTATGGTGGGAGGAGTCGTTGCGGTACTCCCTAAGCAGCGCGAAGAACCGGCTTCGGGTCTGTTCATCAGCCGTCGAGCGACGATCTGACAAACTACGTGGAATTTGAGCAATGCCTCTCTTATCTCATCAAAAACACGTATTGTATCTTAGCCCCTAAGATTCTAGCTTTCTTCTTTTTGCCAGGGCTAGAGATAGCTTTTGTTGCCTGAAAAGGCGGTCCCAGGACGCAAAAACACGATATTTTTGGCATGTCTCCTGATTTATCAATCAATAAGCTTGGGCCGCATCTGGGAAAACGTCCCCCAGCCGATAAATGCCGAGGATGGAAGCGTTCCCGACCTTCACAGAGTGAATCTTCTCAAACGGGAATTCCCCCGGATGCAGCCTGTAATTGGTCAAAAAATATTTCGCCGTCTCAAGCTTCTGGGAGTCCAGGTAGAGCTGCTCGATCGCCTCTCTTTCCCTGGGACTCCAAAAAATGCGCAGCAGTTCAGCTTTTTCGCTGGGGGTCATCTTGGTCCGGAGAACAAGCCGACTATAACCGATGTTGACAAAATACCTCCCCGCACGGCGCTCTGCGAATTGTATGATTTTCCTGTTTAAGACAATTTTCATTAAAAGGGGCTGAACAATGATGAGCCTGCGGCGCTGGTCTCGAGGCAGGATCAAGACATTGAGTTCGCCGGGACGATTGTCCACCGCCACTTTGATCTCCTCCGAGGGATCAAACCTCAACAGGTATTCCAAGCCCTGCTTATAGGAGAGCCCCCAGTAATCCAGCTCGAATTTTTGGGCGACACTGGCCATATCCCGGCCCGCTAGCCGGTTAAAATAGACATTCTGGTGGGGATGGTACTTGACCATAAAAAAACCCACCGGGGCCAGCCCTACGAGAACGACGGCTGTCAGGACGAGTTTCGCCGTCAGCGGAGATCTCGTCCACTTCGCTTTCTTCACAGCTTCATAAGCTACCGAAAATCCCTTGAGGCTTATCAAGAGCAGGGCAGGATAGATGAAAAAAAGATGGCGCCATTCATCGAAGGTGCGAACGCCGTAGAGGATGGAAGCCAGGGGAGGAATAAAGAACCAGAGAAGAACCAGGAATCCCCAGGTGCGTCTCAGGCCGCTCACCGAACGTTTCTTGAAAAAATCTGAGACCAGGGCACAAGTTCCGATCAAGAAAAGGCCGAGATAGAGGAGCGGTGTCGAGATCGCAATCCAGACGGGAATGTAATGCCAGGGCACGTCGCCGTAGTTAAAAAATTTCCCCAGATAAAGGAGACTACCTCTCCAGGGAACGCTGGTGGAAAACCAAAGAGCGCTGACGAAGCGGCTGATCGGGTTTTCCCACAGCGTCGGCCACAAGAGCACGGTGAGGAAGACATAAAGAAACACGAATAGCAGGGCCTGCTTGAAGACCAGAAGAACTTTTTTCCCGACTTTCCGGCTTTCCCACAGAAGAAAAAGAAACGCCGCTCCTGTCAAGAAAAAAGTCAGCATCCCTGTCATGCGGACGTCGGTGGCCAGAGCGCAGGCCAGGGCATGCCAGGCCAGCCTCCCTCCGTCGGGCCTCTCGAGGAACCTGACGAGAGTGTAGAAGGCCACGATCATGGCCGACATCAACGGGATATCTTTGGGGTTGTAAAAAGCATGGGCAAAGATCCTCGGGCTCAGGACAAGCATGAGACTCCCCAGCAATCCCAACTCCCAGCTGGCAAAGATTTTTTGCCCCAGCAAGAAGAAAAAGCCTACCCCGAGGCAATAAATTAGAAAAAGGATAAAATGCCTGACCAGAAAGAGAGCCCGTGAGCCCCGCTGCAGCCTGAACCCCCTTTCGACCGCGGCCAGAATGACATCGGGGAAGGCGCCGTAGGACCTCTCGAAATTGCCGTCCATGATAAGCCTGCGGTCGCCACGGAAGATGTAGTCGAGAAAGCCGTGCCCCCTCTCTAAATGGACGGGTTCATCCCAGCTGATCCCGTAGTCTTTGAAGACGAAAATGCCGGCGAGGAGAAGGAGGATAAAGAACAGGCCGACGACAGTGCCCTTAAGGCTCATGGATTTTCTATTATTAAATAAGTAAGCAGATAAAAGCAAGGCCGCTCCCCTCCCCTGATTCTGATTTGCAAAAGGATATCGCTTTATGGTATTAATGTCCAGCGCTTTTGAGGATAATATTTATGCTGCCCTGAGGATGTGGAGAATGGATAGGATTATCCAGACAGATCTGCCGCTTTCGATCGTCCTCCCTACCTTCAACGAGAGGGAAAACATAGGCCCTCTGATCCGGGAGATTTATCAAGTCATGGGAGAGGAGGCTCAGGTCGTTGTCGTCGACGATGACTCTCCGGACGGCACCTGGGCTGTTGTCGAGGAGATGACCGGGACGTATCCAAACCTCAAGCTGATCCGGCGAAGGGGAGAGCGAGGCCTCGTCTCTGCGCTGAACAAGGGGATAGCGAGTTCTTCAGGCGAAGTGGTCGTCTGGCTAGACTGCGACCTTTCCATGCCTGCCCAGAAAATCAAGGATCTTTATGCCGGCATCCTTCAAGGCTATGACATGGTCATCGGCAGCCGTTTTGTCGACGGAGGAGGAGTCGAAATCGTCACCGGGAGCCGGGACACACCCCTCGCTTTTTTCATGAGCTCCCTGCTCAACGCCTTCATCCAGCGCGTCCTGGGACCCCAGATCAAAGATTACACCAGCGGGTTTGTGGCCGTAAGGCGGCAGGTCCTGGAAAAAATCAGGTTGACGGGCGATTACGGCGAGTACTTCATCGAGCTGGCCTGCCGGGCGCATCGGCTTGGCTACCGCGTCCTGGAGATTCCCTATATCTCTCCGGCAAGGAGGCAAGGGACATCCAAGACAGGAACGCATTTTTTTCATTATCTCAAGATAGGGTCCAAATATATCCGGCGGACCTGGAAGCTCAGGTTCTCGGCGAAATCTTAGGGGAGGATGGAGGAATCATGGCCAGGCGCTTCGAAAAAATTGAGCAGGGTGGGCAGGTTTTCGCTATCGTGCTCAGGAAGGAATTCTCCAAGCCGGGGGTCCACTTCCTCACTCCGGGTGAGTTCTCCCAGCAGCTGGGAATGCTGGTCCACGACAAAGGCAAAGTGGTTGATCGCCACCGGCACAAGTTGGTCCGGAGAGAGATCATGAGAACCCAGGAGGTGCTTGTCATCCTCCAGGGAAAGATCAGAGTTCAGGTCTTCACCGATGAGGCTGAATTATTGAAGACGGTCATCCTGAAAGCGGGAGATTCTATCCTGCTGGCCACCGGCGGCCATAGGGTGGAGGTCCTGGAGAAGGCCAAGATTCTCGAAGTCAAGCAGGGCCCGTACGCCGGGTTCGAGGACAAAGAATATTTCTGATGGCTGACCGACTGGAAGGCATGATCCCCGTCAACGAACCCCTCCTCGGCCAAAACGCCCTTGAATACGTCACCCGGTGCCTCAAGACGGGCTGGATATCATCGGCGGGAAGCTTTATCCAAAGGTTCGAGCAGGAATTCGCCCGCTACCTGGGCGTCAAGCACGCGGTCACGACGACGAGCGGGACCACTGCTCTCCACTTGGTCATGGCCAGCCTCAGCCTCGGTCCCGGCGACGAAGTCATCATTCCCGCCCTGACCATGATCGCCGTCCCCTACGCCGTTCTCTACACGGGAGCCCAGCCGGTTCTTGTTGATGTGGATCCTGAGATTTTTAACCTCGATCCCGCAAGAGTTCGAGAGTTCATCGTCCGCGACTGCGCTTTTGACTCAAAGGAGAGAAGGCTCGTCAACACAAGAACCGGCAGGACAGCGCGGGCCATCGTGGCCGTCCACCTCTACGGCCATCCTTGCGACATGGACGAAATCCTGGCTATTGCTCGGGCCTATAACCTGGCGGTCATCGAAGACGCTGCCGAGGCCCACGGCGCTCTGTATTACCCGGGCGGGAAAAAAGAAGCCGCCCGCCAGGCAGGGACGATGGGCGAAACGGGCTGCTTCAGCTTCTACGCCAACAAGATCATCACCACGGGCGAGGGCGGGATGGTGGTCACCGACGACGATGCCCTGGCCGAGAAAGCCCGCAGGCTCAAGGATCTGGCCCACGACCCGCAGAGGAGGTTCCTCCACACCGAGCTCGGTTTTAACTATCGTCTGACAAACCTCCAGGCCGCCATCGGCGTGGCCCAGCTGGAAGAGATCGACCGCTTCATCGCCATCAAGCAGGAGATGGCCCGGACCTACCAGGAGCTTCTCGCCGGAGTGCCGGGGCTGACGCTGCCGCAAGAAAAAGAATGGGCCAGGAGCGTCTCCTGGATGTATGCCGTCCTCGTGGAGGAAGAGTTCGGCCTGTCCCGGGATGAGCTGATGAGAAGGCTCAAAGAAAGGGGTGTGGACACGAGGACGTTTTTTATCCCGGTCCACCAGCAGCCGCTTTTCCAGGCGAAGGCGGAATACCAGAACCTGTCTTTTCCAGTGTCCGAAGCTCTTTCCGGGAAAGGGCTTTATCTTCCCTCCGGTCTGGCCCTGACCAAGGATCAGATGAAGCAGGTCGCAGAAGAAATCAAAAAAATAGCCCGGCAAACGCCCTGACCTCGAAAAATGGAACGAGACGAATACAGAAAGCACTTTGAGCTGGAAGAAATCCACTGGTGGTTTGCCGGCAGAAGGGAAATCATCCTGGCCACGCTCGACGGCATGGACGGCATTCCCGCTGAAGCCCGGATTCTGGATGCGGGCTGCGGCACAGGCTTGAACCTGAAAATTCTTCGAAGCCATGGAATGATGTTCGGGTTCGATTTTCAAGAAGAGGCGATCCGCTACTGCCGAAAAAGAGGGTTGAATAGACTCGTCAGAGCTGATGTCCAGAGAATGCCCTTTAAGGGTCAAACTTTTGATATCGTCCTTATCCTGGACGTCCTCTCTCATCAGACAATCAAGTCTGATCTTGATGTCCTGCGCGATGCTCACCATGTCTTGAAGAAAGGCGGGTTTCTTCTGATCTGCGATTCCGCCTTCAATTTTCTATGGAGCCGGCACGACCGGGCTTTTCACATCCGGGAACGATACACCTGCAGGGGAATGATCAAGAAATTAGACCAAGCCGGGTTCGAAGTTCTGAAGTCCACCTACTTCAATTTTTTTCTCTTTATTCCGGTGGTCCTTATCAGGATTTGGGATAAACTCTGGCAGGGGGATGACCACCCTGTCTCGCATTTAAACAGAGTGAACAGAGGCGTGAATTCTCTCCTGTTTTGGATATTCCGGGCCGAGGCGCCTTTCCTTCGCCAGATTCGACTTCCCTTCGGCAGTTCTCTCCTATGCGTGGCCAGAAAGAAGTAGGGAAAGTCCTGATTCTCTATTCCATCCTCGCGGTGGCCCTGACCTCACCGCTGATATTCCACATGACCGACCATCTCCCTTCTGACCTGGGGGATCCTCTCTACAACATCTGGATCATGGACTGGGATAAAATTGGGAAATTGATATGGTCTCCCGAATTTGAATTGGCGGGGTGGCACCTCGGGGAACGTCCCCCAGAACTTGACCTGGAATTGGACAGTATATATCTTAAGGAAAGAGAGGGTGCGGCGTGAAACGCTGGAACGGCTGGGGAAGCGACGAGGTCGACTATCCTGTTCCCGCCTCTGCTCAAAGCGGCCAAACGAGTGTTCGGAATCCCGGAGTTTCGCTTTTATGCCCTGGCGGATGGCATCAAGGAACATCTTTTCGCCCGAAAATGGGGCTTCCAGGGCCTCGATTTATGCTCTAAGCCCGAAAACGGCCAACGGTGGCTCTTTAGTCCTTAAAAATTTGGGGGAACTCCAGTTTCTTCTTCGCCTTGACATGGATTTCCCTCATGTATATATTGCATCCTTAAAGAAATCGACTGCCCTGCTGTTTCTGGGAGGTTCTTATGTACTCCAGACCCGGCTCCAGAATTCTTCTCAGCACATTTTTAATTGCCTTTTCCACACTCCTTTTTGAAATCGCGCTCACCCGGATTTTTTCCGTGCTGAGCTGGCATCACTTCACACCGATGATCATCAGTATCGCACTGTTAGGCTTTGGCGTGGCCGGTTCTTTCCTCACTCTCAGAAACAGAAAAGACCCCTCCCTGCTTTCCTCCGCCTTTATTGCCCGAAATGCTTTCTGGTTTGGGTTCTCCGCCTTATTCTCCATCTTGCTGATTACGCGCATCCATTTTGAACCACTGGCCATAGCCAAAGACTGGACTCAACTGCTCAGCCTCTTCAGCTACTACGTCTTACTCACTATTCCCTTTTTCTTTGCGGGTCTCTGCTTGGGCGCAATCATCACCCTGTATTCGAAAGACATCAACCGGGTGTATTTCTCCGATCTTCTTGGCGCCAGCATTGGCAGCTTGGTCAGCACCTTTGCCATTCACTACCTTGGCGTGACCAACATAGTCTTCCTCATCGCCCTTTTGGGTGGGATTACGGGCCTGATCATGGACTCCTTCCATAAAGGCCTGGGGAATGCAAAAAATTGGCTCAAAGTTGGATTCTTTGCCTTGTGCCTGGCCGCAGGTCTCTATTTCAACCCTTATCTTGTGCATGTGCCTTCTTCCAAGCCACTTTTCCATGCCGCCAATCCCTGGAAAGGCGAGAATGACATCGCCTCCAGCCGATGGAGCGTTGTGGGGCGCATCGATATCACCAAGCCAATCAGGCGAATACTCTCCGCCTTTGGCGGGGATATCAGCCCCAACGTCCGCCACACCCAGTGGGAACACCTTTTCATCTATCAGGACGGCCAGGCACCGACCGGAATATTGAAGTCCGACGGCGACATCAGCAAAATGCCATTTCTACAAAACTATCTCCAGGCTGCTCCCTATGCGGTGAAAAAGAATCCCACAGTCCTGGTTATCGGCATAGGCGGAGGAATTGACGGTCTAATTGCCCTCTCTCACGGAGCCACGCATGTCACCGGGGTCGATGTCAACCCCCTTATCATCGACGCCATTACCCGAAAATATGCTCGCTACGCTGGTGGGATTTTCAATAGGCCAAACATGAAAATGATCGTCGCCGAGGGCCGCCATTTCCTCTCCAAGACAAAAGATCGCTACGACGTAATTCAGCTGAGCGGAGTCGACACCTTCACCGCACTCGCTTCGGGAGCCTACGCCTTGACCGAGAGTTATCTGTATACCACGGAAGCCATGAAGGATTATTGGAACCATCTGACTGCCGAGGGCATCCTCTCGTTCTCCCGCTGGTATTTCAAGCCTCCCCGAGAAACGCTCCGTCTGACCGCCATGATGGTCAAGGCCATGGAAGATATGGGCATTGCCGAGCCATCCAGTCACATCGTCATCGTCAACGGCAAAAGCTGGGCTGAGACCCTGCTGAAAAAAACGCCTTTTTCCCCTCCGGAAATAGAGAACATCCGCGACTGGGCGCAGGCCAACACCTTTCAAATAATGTATGACCCCTATACGAACATGAATTCAGAATTTGACACGGTCATCCGGTCCGATGCCCGGCAAAGGGAAGCTTTTTTTGCTCGCTATATTTACCATGTCAGTCCCGCCAGTGACAACAAGCCCTTCTTTTTCGATTACTACAAATGGAAACATCTTTTTAGAAAAGAGAGCGGCCTGTACGGCTACATCGCCACAAATATACCTCTGAGTCTGTGGACGCTTATCCTAAGCCTGATCCAGATTCTGTCTCTGGCCCTTTTCGGGATACTTTACCCTCACTTCAAGCTGAAAGACGCCCCGAAGGCAAGACAGGGGAAATTGGCCATTGTTTTTTACTTCGGAGCCTTAGGACTCGGGTTCATCTTTATCGAAATCGCCCTGATTCAAAAATTAATGGTGTTTCTGGGCGGCCCCACCTATTCGTTTTCTATCACTCTCTTTTCCATCCTGCTATTTTCCGGGTTCGGGAGCTATTTTACTAAGCGGCTGGATTCCCGACCGCAAAAAATTTTTCTGGTCCTCCCTTTTCTCCTTCTCATCCTTGCCTTCGGCGTCAACCATATTCTTACCCTGGTTATCCCCCACTGGTTAAATTTTGGCCTGCCCGTTCGGTCGTTGTTAGCTGTTCTAGTGCTGGCACCTCTGGCCTTTGTCATGGGCATGCCCTTCCCTTCAGGCATCCGTCTGCTCAGCCGATATGAACCGGGATTAGTGCCCTGGGCCTGGGCAATCAATTCCTTTATGACAGTGTTCGGTTCGCTCTTTTGCATTTTCTTGAGCATGTTGCTGGGATTTCAGACAGTGTTTGTTATCGCTGGCCTGATCTATCTGCTGGGCTTCATGTTCATCCGGCCCGTGATCCGGCTGGCCGGGTGAGCGCCCATTTTTTTCCGTCCTCCAGCCTCGGCAGGCCCCGCCTCTTTTTCGGGATCACCTCCGGCTCGATGGACAGCCTCCACGTCAACTACACGCCCTTGAAGAGGGAACGGGCCAAAGATCCTCATGCGCCCCATCACTCGGGGATGACGGACCGTCCTCGTTTGCGCCAACCAAGTCAAGCATCTCTTTCCCGGCTCGATCATCGTCATCGGCGGGATCGAAGCTTCCGTGCGGCGCTTAGCTCACTATGATTACTGGGACGACAAGGTTCGCCGCAGTCTTCTCCTCGATTCGCGGGTCGACATTCTCGTCTACGACCCCGGCGAGCTCCAAGCGATCGAGATCGCCCGCCGGGTCGAGCGGGGCGAGGACCTCTTGGGCATCCCAGGAACCTGCGTCGTCAGGCGGGAAATTACCCCCGGTTTTACACTCCTGCCCAGCAGCGAGGAAGTGAGCCAAGCCCCGGAGAAATTCAGTGGGGCCCAGCGCCTCAAATGCTATTTTATGGTCGCCCACCCAGGGACGTCGGCAAAGGAAGCTCGGGAGCTGGCCCAATACTTGCGGAAGCTGGAAAAAGAAAGGGAGAAGCCGGTCGAGGGCGTTCAGATTTTCGCTCCGACTCCCATGACGCGCTCCACCTGCATGTATTACACGGGAATGGATCCCCTGACGGGCGAACCCGTCTACGTGCCGCGGTCCTTT
>CAZKEW010000088.1:0-9876 GCA_964551885.1 uncultured Eubacteriales bacterium | reverse complement strand
AATTTTCATGGCGTTAAAAATCTCGGAAGGGAGCGAATCCCTTACCGGAGCTCTATCCCCTCGATCACGGAAACGGAGATGCTTGCTTTGTTTGGGTAAACCTTTCCTCAACTTTTTTCGTAGTATATAATAAAGGCAAGAAATGATAAAAAAGGAGGTGTTCAATTGAAAGAAAGATGCTTAATTTTCTCTCTCCTGGGTCTGTTTCTCTTTTCTCTGTCTTACGCCGGAACTCAAACTGAAAAGAAACCTCAGGCTCAGCCCAAGGCTCCGCTGCCCATGTATCAGCTCGCCGATGCCATGAGCCAGCGGCTGGGCAGCAACCTGCAGGTGAAAACCATTGTCGGCAAGCCGATGAAAGTCGGCAAAGTCACCCTCATCCCCATCATGATGATCGATATCGGGTTTGGGGGCGGCGGAGGCGGAGCTCCCCAAAACCCGGATCTGGGAGGCAAAGGATTCTACATGAGCGGGGAAGCCAGGCCGATAGGATTCGTGGTCATCAGCAAAGAAGGGACCAAGTTCATCAGTGTGGGGAAAATCCCCGCCAAGTGAGGAGACGGCCATGAACATTAAACGCATTCTGATCATCTTTTTAGCGGCGATTATTATCTTTCCGGCGCTTGGCGGAGCCCAAACGCAGAATCCTCTCGAGCAGCCCCTGGCAGATTTTGATAAGCTGGTCTCAAACCTGAAAGTCAGCTCCATTATCGGCGAGCCTATTCAGGTTGGAGACACGACCATCATCCCGTTTGCCAAGATCTCCTTTGGCCTTGGCGGGGGTGGGGCTATGATGGCTTTCGGCGGAGGAATGGGGGGAAAGACGATTCCGTTGGGAATCTTGATCATTGAAGGAGAAAACGTCAGGACCGAGCTTTTCCCTCAGGAAGAAAAAAAGCCGTCGTTTCTCCAGGAAATGCTGCCCGTCCTCTTGAAGATGCTGCCGCAAATGATGGGCGACAAATTCCCTTCTGGGCCAAAGCCGCAGTCAGGCGAGAGCAAGGCCGGAGGAAAATCATCCGCGCCCCCGGCAAACGCCTCGCTGGACCAGGTAAAAAAACTGTTTGAAGAAAAAAAATATTCTGAAGCCCTGGAAATGGCCGATTCCCTCCTCGTCCAGGACCCCAATAATGCCGAACTTCATGTCTGGAAAGCCCATGCCATGGGGCGTCTGGCTCAGGGAAATCCCCTGGACATGATGAAATACGGCATGGGTGCGATGCAGGAGTATGAGGCAGCCCTCGCGATAGACCCCAATAACGCCGGCGCTCACTTCGGCCGGGGGCTGGGACGTCTCATGGCTCCCCCTGGATTCGGAGGAGATCTTGACGCCGCGATCCAAGACCTCGAATTTGCCTGCGCCAAGGATCCCTTCCCTGAGGCCTGGTATAATCTGGGCGAAGCGTACAAGAGAAAAGGACTGAACGACAAAGCCAAGGCAGCTTACAAAAAAGCCCTTGAACTCAATCCCAATTATTCGGCAGCGGCACAGGCCCTTAAGTCACTGGGGGACGTTCCCTAAGGGGACACCCTTATCGCTCTCCCATTCTAAGTATTCTCAATCTCTATCAGCGTCAATCTTCATAAGCCCAAAATTGCCGATAGAATTATGTCATCGCGAGCGGAGCGTGGCGATCTCTCTCTTTCTTGAGATTGCTTCGTCGTCCCACCGGAGCAGGACTTCTCGCAATGACACGGGAATCATCGCGTTTGTATTAGTTTAGCTTCAGTTCAGGGATGAAAGAACTAAACAAGAGCTGAATGATTTGGCGAGGAAAATTATAAAAGTCCAGCGGCTTCCTTATTGAGCCTTTTAAAGAAACCCACCATGAATTTATGGCGCTCGTTAGCGATCCTTTTCCCCTCTTTGGTAAACATTCTCTCTTTGATCCGGCTCAATTTCACCAGAAATTCCCTGTAGGCTGTGTCTTCGACAGTGTAAGGTCTGGTCTTGGCGACGGCGATGTTTGGGTCGTGAAGTCTGGCTCCGACTTCTCCGGCAAATAGGAAAGCCCTTCCTATGCCGATGGCGCCAATCGAGTCCAGCTTGTCCGCATCAAACAGGACTTTGGCCTCTCTGGTCTTCGGAAGGCGCGTCTTCCGGAAGCGATGGGTCTCGATGCAATGGATGACCCGGGCAATATTCTTTTTATCGATATGGTGTTTTTCTATAATTTTCCTGGCTAACTCAGCGCCTCGCTCGCCGTGACAGACCTTGCCATTCGACCTGTCTTCTTCCTCTCTTCCGATATCGTGGAGGATGGCCGCAAGCTTCAAGACCTCAAGGTCAGCCTTTTCTTTTCTGCCAATGCGCAAACAGAGCTGATAAACCCTTTTGGTATGGTCCCAGTCATGGCTGCCTCGGGCCCTGCGGAAGTAGCTTTTAGCTTCTTCTTTGATCTGCTCAAGAAGATCGTTGCTGAGGCGAAGTTTTTTGCGGTGTTTCCTGCTGCCTGTCATTTTTTTCCGCTCCATTATATAATCTGGCAAAGATTTTTCCTGTCGCCGAGATCATCGGACGTCAGCATATCATTTCAAGACAAATCTCCTGTCAAGAATTATTTAGCTTCAGATAACTTGGAAAATATGGAAATTTTCGGCAGGGTGGCACCTTGGGGAACGTCCCCCAGAAGCGCTAACTGCGCGGTTTGGGTCTGATTCCGAGGTAATAGGCGGTGTTGGCGTTCGGGTCGATCCTCGTCTTAATCCGGCCCGGCAGGGCGCTCAGAATCGGGTTCATGCCCGGACCGTGCCCGGCCGAGTCGCTGAACCCGTGGATGACGACGCCGATGGTCACCGCGCCATCATATCTCCCGGGCCCGTAGAAATCATAATGGCCTTTGATCGCCACGAGATCCCCGAGCCTGAGTTTTTTCAGGCCGTACTCCTCAACGGTTTCCGGGCAGGTCGTCTGAACGTCGTAATCAAGCGCCTCTATAAACGGAAACCCCAGTCCCGAGCCCATGATATGCCCCGGGACTTCCATCACCACAGGCACGACAAGCTGGCCGCCCTCTACCGTTAAACCCATATTCTCCAGCAGTTCGGGTGAGACCTTGCTCACCCTCACATCTTCGAAGCCTTCGATCTTCAGCCCGACGCCCCGGGCTTTGACCTGAATTTTGTCATTCAAAGCGAGCTTCTCGACGACATTCTTCGGGAACCAGACGAGGTCGTCCGAACCGGCATGTCTCCCGATGTACATTCCTTTGGCTCCCCTGGCCTCACCGGAGAGGATTTCCGCCTCGTTACCGATGCAGGCAAGAATGGCCAGAGCAGAATCCCAGGGAGATTGCCTTTCTCGTCCCTGAAAAGTGACATCGGGCTCAACATGGTCTGCATTCGCCCAGCCATAAGCCGGGTCACCGAGTGAAACCGTGTAATTGATCGAAGCCATGCCGATGTCCTGGACTGGCTTACCGTCATAGCTAGTTGAATATCCCCCTCCTCCGGGAGGCTGGACAACGCCTTGAACAGCCGTCACGATGAGCTCATCCTTGTTGGTCTTCAAAAGGCCGGAATTCGAGCGCCGCGCGGCCTCCTTCCTCTTCATGCTTAGGCCGAGATACTTTCCGATGTTCGCCGCCGGGTCAATCCGCGCCGCGAGCTTGCCAAACCTCGTGGAGAGAATCGGCGTCACGCCGATGCCCAGGCCGGAGACATCGCTCGGCCCGCTGCAGACGACACCCACGGTCGCACCACCTCTGTAATAGCCTTTTCCATAGTCGGTCTGGACATCCTTCAGAAGCACGAGATCGCCAAAACGCAGCTCGTCCAGGCCATACGCCTTGATGTCGGGCGGAAAACAGGTCTGAATGTGCCAGTTGCCGGAGAGGCTCGAGCCGCCCGCTCCCTGGCCGACGATCTCGGCCGGTATCTCTTTGACCACCGGAACTTCGAGCTTGCCGTCGATCGACCTGAGGTCAAGCTTTTCCAGGACCTCAGGCGCCAGGCCGTGAACAAACACGTCCTTGAACCCCTCGATCTCGAGACCGATGCCGCAGGCCTTCACCTGCAGGGTGTCGCCGATGGCGAGTTTTTCCAGGACGCCGTCATCGAAATGAATCAGGACATAGCTCCCAAACTTGCCGATGATAACGCCCTTCTCCCCTTTGGCCTGACCGCTCAAGAGCTTCGCTTCGTTGCCGATGGACGTATAGGTGAGCCAGGCGCTGGCGAACCTGTCTTCGCCCATTCCTTCTGTCGCAACTCCCACGGTGGCCCTGTCGCCGGAGGCCCAGCCGAAGACTTTATCTCCGATCTTCAGGTTATAATTAATGCCGCCGATTCCTATCGCCATCTTGGGCTTCCCATCCCAGGTCGTGGTGTAGGAGCGGCTAGGCTGAGCCGGTGCGATCTGGCCCTGAACGGCAAGCGTGAGAAGCTTGTCTTTGTTTGTTGTGATGGACTGCGGCTTGTTGGATTGTCCGGCGGCAATAATTTCGCCGGCTGCCATGAAGAGCAGGAAAAGCAGAATTCCGAACAGGAACAAAATCGTTTTCTTCATGCCTCCTCCTTATCAAAAACAAAATTTAGGGAAAGATTAATCGCGCAGGAATGAAATGTCAATCCGTTGCCAAAATCGTCGGGACTAATAAATTCCGACAAAGAGGCTTTTGAGCTCGATATAAATGGGACACTCAGGATTAGCCTGAAAATGGACTCGGCCTTCCCTTTCGGTGCGCATGATAATCCCCGCATCAGATAGCCGCTTCAGCTCCCTTTGTCCAGCTCCCGGAGATACCACTGCGAGGCGAAGGATCTTTCTTAAATAATAAGATTCATCGGCGTGACTGAAGAGCAGGGCCAGAATTGAACGGCGAGTTTTCCCGAACAAAGCCTCCAAAACACCGTAGCCATGATTTATTGCACTCATATTGAGTACGATTGTACTCAATTAAGATACAAATTACAAGCTTTTTTTATTTTTTATTGGCAGACTAGTATGAAATCAAATAATTTTGCTTATTGGAAAATTTTTCATAGAATATTCTCTCTAATAATAACGCTATAATTGAAGTAGAATTCTCGGAGATTCGATATCTTGTTCCTTGACATCGATCATTGGCTATAGATATATTTTCGCTAAGCTTAGCGCTCTGATTTCAGGGCAAAGAGGAGCGCTTTGAGATGAGAGATAATAGAAAGGAGAAAGCCATGAAGCGGAAACACAACGATTCGAAAGCCCCAATAGGCCGCGCTATCCACGCCATCCACGGCCTGAACCGGCGGCAGTTCCTGGCGGGATGCGCTGCCTGCGCCGGAGCTGTGGGATTGATGGGAACGCCGCGCTGGCTCCATGCCGCCAGCGGGAAGGGTCCTCGCATCCGATTAGTCTACGCCCTCCACGGCCCGATCCAGGAAGTGCCGGACTGGCCGAACAAGGGGTTCGACTTCGTCCCGGTCATGGAGCGGACGAACGCCGAGCTCGCGAACCGCTTCCGCGACTTCACTTTCCTGCCCGCGATGACTACAGGCGAGGAACAGGCCCTCAAGATTCTGGAAGGCGACAAGTCCGAAGCGATCGACGGCTACATCGTCTACCAGATGAACTGCTGGAACCGCGTCGCCCAGACGATAGTGACGTCCGGCAAGCCCGTGCTCTATGCCGACTTTCAGTACGGCGGGAGCGGCGGGTTTCTTGTTTACACGGCGGGGTTTCTCCGCGCCGGGACAGCCAACCTGGGCTTCGTGGCCTCCTCCCGGATGGACGACCTGGCCGCAGCCGTAAAATGCTTCGAGGCGGCCAAGACCGGCGGTCCGTCGTTCGACTTCTCCGCCGCCACCACCAAGGTGCGCGTCGCCTGCACGGCGCGTCCTGGAGACCTTTCCTCGAAGCCTGATAAACTCGAGACCCTGCCCATCGAGGAGACAATCCGCCGGATGAAGGCCTCGAAAATCCTGGCCGTTCGCGGTCCCGAAGCGGCCCCATCCGCGACGGTCATGGGCATCCCCGTAGTCTATCTCCCGTTCGCCGAGCTCAATGAAGCCTGGGCGGCCGCAGACAAGGACGAGGCGCGGGCCATCGCCGACCGCTGGATGAAATCCGCCGCCCTCGTCGAAGGCGTTTCCCGCGACGAACTCGTGAACTCAGCGGCCATGTACCTCGGCCAAAAAACAGTCATGAAGAAGCACGGGGCCAACGCCATCACGATCAACTGCCTGGGCGGGTTCTACGGCGGGCACATCCATGCTTACCCGTGCCTGGGTTTCTTCGAGCTGCTCAATGAGGGGCTCGTCGGCGGGTGCGAGTGCGACGTTCCTTCAGCGGCGGCCATGGTCGCTGTGACGACACTGACCCAGGGCCGGCCCGGGTTCATCTCGGACCCGGTCATCGACACGTCGAAGCGTCAGATCATCTACGCCCATTGCGTGGCCTCGAACCGGGCCTTCGGACCAAAGGGCGCCGTGAACCCTTTCCAGATCCTCACCCACTCCGAAGACCGGCAGGGCGCGTCGGTGCGCTCGATCCTTCCCGTAGGCTACATGACGACGACCGTGGAGATCTCTGACCCGCGAAAGGAGATCCTTTTTCACCGGGCCAAGGCTGTCGGTAACGACCCGGACGACCGGGCCTGCCGGACCAAGCTCGCTGCCGAGCCCGTGGGTAATATCGAAAAGCTCTTCACGATGTGGGACCAGTGGGGCTGGCACCGGGTTACGTTCTACGGCGACCTCAAAGAGTCGGTGTACGGCCTAGCCGGAGCCCTGGGTTGGACGGTGGTCGAAGAGGCCTGAGCAAGCAGCCCAGCCTTCTTCTTGAATTGCCGAAGAAATTCATCTGGGTTTAATATTAATCCAAAAGCAAATTCTTATTAATCCTCAATGAGAAAAAGACTAAAAACCTTGACTGAACCCGGCCACTAGGATACATAAAGAATGACCAGCGTCGCTACGCTCCGAAAGGTGGCCGCTTTCGCTCAGATTCGGTGGCCGGAATCATCGGACTACGCAGAAGTGACTACAAGCCAAAAGTTCATTCTATTTCCTTCGGTCTATTATGTGAGGCCTGCTGGCGCATAACTTGTGGCAGCTAAAAGAAGCCGCTGAGCTAACTACAAAAATCAATTCCTCGTGAGCGAAGCGGTTTAGTGCGCCCAACTAATTCTCCGTGAAAGAGCGAACGTCTTTTAGCTGCCTGTTAGCTGCTGCCGCCGATGCGTAAGTTATGTATCCTATGTTTGATCAGGGTGCTGCCTACGAGACTGCTGAAAGAAGAACAATAGCAATTGTGCACGGTTCATTTCCAACCACGCGCCAGCCATGGTTTGTTCCGCGCTGGATAATGGTATCACCGGGACCGACGATGGTTGAGCCCTCCTCAAGAATGAGTTCCAATTTCCCTGAGATGACGAACACGAAATCAAGGGTGGCAGTGCGATGCAAGGGATATGAGTGACCTGGTTCCCAGGTCATAATACCAGCATTGACTCCTCCCGGAGGTGGCTCCCTTTTCATTAAGTACCCAATCAGAGGATCGTTGGTATCGTTGAGGTCGACGGGCAAACGACGCTCGTTCCAAAGATTGCTCGCACTGCCTTTCTTAGGGTTGGACCATCTGGCTGCGTCGGGAACGAAGCCATCGCTAAGAATGACAGATTTACCCTGTGGATTGACGCCTGTAACCACGCGACGCCCCTCCTTTATTCTCTTCGATTGTTCATCGACAACTTTGTTCGCTCGAACAAAAGGCAGCGCAGCAGCAAAACTCCCGAGCCTGAGAAAATCTCGCCGTCTTAGTGTGTCAGTCAGCTTCATAGATTCACCTATTTGTCATAGAAGGAGTTTCCTTTTTCCGCGGCGTGTTGAATAGCCGCGCCAAACGATAAATCTCCCCTTTTGATCACGTCAGAAATATATCGCCGGCCGCGCGGTGATGTCAATCCGGCAAAAGGCCAAAAGGAGGCGAGAGCGTATCTTCCTCAGCCGAATTGCTTTTCATCTCAGGCCTGTCCTAACATCCCGGCCAACGCAAGGAGGGACACACTATGCATATTTCTATCCCACGGCGTTGGTTCTTAGCATTTCTGTGTATCGTTTGGCTCGCCGCAATTCCGTTGTTCGCGAAGGACCGGTCGGCCGAACAAAAAGGGGTCTTGGACAGCGTCAACACGTATCTCGCGGCGAGCCTCCAGGGAAATGTCAAAAAAATAAGGAAACGTCGCCGTCCTCCATCTCAACCACGAAGAAACTTCTCGCGACGGCGCGGGTCAAGAAGTGTCCGCTTCGGGACCCTGGACGGCAACGATGGTGAAACATGGCAAAAGGTGGGTCTTCTTGTGTTGGAGCGGGACAGAATAATAATCCCATCGGTCGGATGTAAAGGTTTCGAGGACCTCCGGCACGCCCCCGAACAAGCGCTCGAACAAGAGATGCCGCGAGGCGAAAACCGGCCGGACCAGCCTGTCGGGTGATATCGTCAAGCTTTTGAAGACCAGCCCGCCGGTAATTCACTACAGCGGGAATAGAAGTGCGATCGTCAATAGAGACTTGTGAGAAAAAGACGCTTCCCGTTCGTTTAATCAGATAAGACAACATACGGGAGGCATTTCAATGGCCAAACAAGCCGCGTTTTACGAACCGCCGCTCCCCTTTCCTCTGCGAACCGTTCAGACGGCCCAGGGACCCATCGAAATCTATGAGATCCCGGAAGACCAGAAAGAGGCCGTCCTCGAAAAGCTTTACATATTCCGTCCCATTCCCTCGCTCGACGACCTGATGGAAGATATTCACTCGGGGAAGCGGTTCCGGGTCAGGGAATTCATGGCCACGAGAGAAGGCCAGATGAATGTTCTGGCCAGCCCTTATTATCTCGAGAGCGGCGGCACAGTCATCGACTGGATTCTCATCAGAAGGGGAAAAAGGGCCCGGAAAAACAAAACTTGACATATAGCCATATTGTATGTATGGTTATATGGATGAAAACGACACTGAATATCGACGATTCCGTGATGAAGCGTTTGAAACATGAGGCTGCTCGCCAGGGGTGTACCATGTCCGAGCTTATGGAGTCCGCCCTCCGGCTTCTCTTAGCGGCCAAGGAATCTCCTCCCCCGGTCCCGCCTTTACCGGCCTTTAAAAGCGGCGGCCCCCTGATCGACATCGCCGACCGGGACGCCCTTTACGAAGCCATGGAAGGGCGATGATGTTCGTCGTCGATACCAACATTTTCGTCTATGCCGCCGACAAAGACTCTCCTTATCATTCGCACTGCCGCGAGAGGATCGAGGAATGGCGGAAGCAGACCTCGCCCTGGTACGCCACATGGGGAATCCTCTACGAATTCCTCCGGGTCATAACCCACCCGCGGGTTTTCCGTCATCCGTGGACCGCTTCAGAGGCATGGGCTTTCGTCGAGGCCGTCCTCGCCTCTCCTTCCTTCGGCCTTCTCGTTCCTTCGGAAAGGCACCGAGAGGTCGCGGCCGAAGTCGTGAAAAAGGCGGCGTTCCTGCGCGGGAATCTTCTCTATGACGCCCAAACCGCGGTCCTGATGAGGGAGCACGGGATCAAGCGGATCTACACCCGGGACACGGATTTCCACCGCTTCCCTTTCCTCGAACCCGTCGACCCGATCGCAACACCGAAAAGCAAATAATTTTTGCTTATAACCTACATTCCGCACTTAAAAAAGGGCTTTTTTATTGATTTTATCAGTTCTAACACGTTCATAATAATCGAGTTATCGCATAGCTTTCTTTCTCTACGAAGGTCCTTTTTGTCGCAAAAATTCTATTTTTTCTGACATTTACTCTATGTCCTGGAAGTTTAGGGACTTGCGAGCTTCTTTGACTTTCTCCCTTTCCATGTCATCAAGAAGGGATCTCATTTCAGTTTGCAGGGCTGCGATTTTGCGTCGCAGGGATCGAAACTGACGGT
>CAZKEW010000087.1:0-9878 GCA_964551885.1 uncultured Eubacteriales bacterium | reverse complement strand
GTGAACAGCGAAAAATTCTTCAGAGGATTGGCTCCGGATCTTTCTTCAGGACGGTTTAATCTGACGATTTCCTTTGTCGCTAAGATGCAGAAAAAGGCTGCCACGAGAAAGGCGGAACTCGCCAGGAAAAGCCCTCTAAACCCAACCCTGCTCACGATCTCCTCGGCAAGAACAGGACCCAAGGCGCTGGAGACAAGGCCGGCCACGCCCACGATGCCCATCGAATGAGCTAATTTTTCGACCGGCGCCAGGTCTGAACAGATCGTGATGGTGGCGGTCATGCTGATTCCCCAGCCGAGGCCGGTCAGAGCTCTCAGGATAATCGGGTAAAGCCCGGCGTCCTTGATGAAAAGGAAGAGAGGCAAAATAAGCATCAGCATCCCTATCCCAATGAGCGACAGTTGTTTTCTTCCACGGACATCAATCAGGCGCCCAAAAAAGGGACGGATAAATATGGCCATCAAGCTGTGCACGCCCATGATCAAGCCTACGCGGCTCTCGGACGGGTTAAATTGCTTTAAAAAGAGAGGGAAGATAAAGAACAGGCTGATGCTCATGAACAGGAAAAAATAGCCGAGCAAGGCCAGCAAAAAATTCCTGTTCCAGAAGGTTTCTTTCTGGCTCATTTGTTCAGAAGGTCATAGCCTGCGAAAATTGGGGACACGGACGTAATTTCTCGTGTCACAGGATATTAGAAGGTCTAGTTTATCCAAAAGGTCATGGAGGGTAAAGGGGAGAGAAAGGGAAAAAGAGTGCTGGCTGTTTTTGTTTGGGGAATTTAGCAAAAGGGGAATAATGAAGGAGGGTTATTATCCAAACCTTGCCCAGCCAGCCAAGCAAGATTTTGTTTATATTTTACCAGACTTTGGTCAAAAATCACTCCCATCTCGCTTTCCCTTGTGCCTCATCAGGCCAATGAATCCACCAACGCCTTGGCTTTTTGGGTCAAAACGTCCCAGTTCTCGCTCTCGATCGCCTTCTTGTCTAAAAGCGCTGTCCCGATGGCCACACAGCAAGCGCCGTTTTCGATAAATTCTCGCGCGTTCTCGATGCTGACTCCGCCCGTCGGCATTAACCGAATCTGCGGAAGAGGCCCCTTGAGATCTTTAAAATATTGGGGTCCGACAGATGTCGCAGGAAAGACCTTGACCACATCCGCCCCTCCCTCCCAGGCTGCGAAAATCTCTGTCGGCGTGAAGGCGCCAGGCGCAACAAACTTGTCATATCTCTGGCAGACTTTGATCATCTCGAAATTCGTTATCGGCGAGACAACAAAATCTGCGCCGGAGTGGATCGCTTGAGCGGCTGTTTCCGGATCAAGGACGGTGCCTGCTCCAATAAGGGTGCCCTGGGATTTTTTCTGGGACATGGCGGCGATGACATCGAGGGCATGAGGAGTGGTCATGGTGATCTCGATCGCTTTCACTCCGCCCTTCTTAATTGCTTCCACCACCTTGGCCAGGTTCTCGGCATCCGCCATCCGGATCACGGCGATGACTTTCGTGGATAAAATGATCTCGAGGACTTCAACTCTCGTCATTTTGGCCTCCCGTGACGCTCTTATCTTTGGACCCTTCCCGATTTCTCGCCCTGCATCAGAGCCAAAACATCTTTCTCAGAGACCAGGTTGAAATCCCCCAAGATGGAATGTTTGAGGCAGGATGAAGCGATGGCAAACTCAAGGGCTTTCTCGTCATCGCCGATAAGATCGAACCCATGAATCAGGCCGGCGGCAAAGGCATCGCCTCCGCCGATTCTAGCGACGATGTCGGTGATCTCATATTTGGAGCCGACGATGAATTTTTGCCTGGTCCTGAGGACGGCCGACCAGCTGTTGTAGTCGGCAGAATGGCTTTCTCGCAGTGTGATGGCCACTTTGCTGAGGTTGGGGAATTGCTCAAGAACATCGGCCGTCAGCCTTTCGTAGACGGCAAGCTCTAATTTTCCTCCCTCGATATCAGCCTCGGGTTTGATGCCCAAGGATTTCTGGCAGTCTTCTTCATTGCCGATCCCCACGTCGGCAAATGTGACGATCTCCCGCATGACCTCGGGCGCCGATTTCCCGTATTTCCAAAGTTTTCCTCTGTAATTAAAATCCAAGGAAACAACAATCCCTTTTTCTTTGGCTTTTTTTACAGCCTCAAGGGTTAAATCCGCCGCCGAGGCGCTGATGGCCGGCGTAATCCCTGTTGTGTGGAGCCAATCCACGCTGCTTAAAGCTTTGTCCCAGTCGATGTCGCCCTTCTGAGCTTCGGCGATGGCAGAGTGATCCCTGTCATAGATGACTTTTGAAGCCCGCTGATTGGCCCCGGTTTCCGCAAAATAAATGCCCAGCCTTTTCCCCTGCCTGATTATAAACTCTGTCTCAACTCCCCATCTTCTCAGCTCGGCCACAGCGGCATCGCCGATGTCACCGGGCGGAATGACTGAAATATACCTGACCTTGTGGCCGAAGAGAGCCAGCGAAACAGCCACGTTGGCTTCCCCTCCGCCGAACCAGGCCAGGAGAGATGAGGACTGGAAGAGCTTTTCATTTCCGGGCGGAGAAAGCCTGAGCATGATTTCCCCAAAAGTGGCGATTCTTTTCATCCTGTCACCTTGTTTAATCCAAGCTGACAATTATTCTACTCTTATTATGAGAGAAATGAGAAATAAAAAGTTTGATTTTTGACTCCAATACAAGCTAATCTTAGGCCGGTGATGGGGTGAGGAGCACGGCCGTGCTCGAAGCCATCCACAAATCTTTAGCTTCCCAGCAGCCAGAAAAAATCAAATTGAATATCTGATTTTTGCCCCGTTAGGGTTGAGTCTGAGTTGGGTCAAGAATCAAGACCTAACCCCAGTTTTCACCTTTCTCTGATTTCTTGAATAAGATTTTTAACCTCTGCCTGGTCCGGATTGAGCCGGAGAGAAGCATCGAGCGCTTCTAACGCCTGTTTCTTCTGACCGGTCCTGTAAAAACAATATCCCAAGGCGTTAAGCAGGGTCGTATCGCTGTCATAGATTTTATTTCCTTCGAGAAGGCTCTCTATCGCCTCTTTATACTGGCCCAGCCCCATGTGGGCTCTTCCTTTGATGAGGTAATAGTCGAACCTGAATTTTTCATCAACCCTGAGATTCTCAACGAGATCCAAAGCTTGGCTGTACTTTTTCGTCTTCACTTGAAAATTGCTGTAATAGACGATTCCCTCTCTATATTCAGGAGCGAGAGCGAAAGACCGCTCAAACATGGCTGCGGCTTTATCGAGCTCGCCGGCTTTGTCATATTGATCGGCAATCATATAGAAATACAAATAGGCATTGGCGAGAGGGAATGATTTAGAGATGACCACAGGCCGAGGAAGCACCTTGGCCGGGGAGATGATAAAATTTGCCTTTTTCTCGTCAAGCAGGCTTCCATTTCCGCCGACGAGACTCAGGGTTATCTCATAATAGTCGGGCGCCAATTCGCCGGCAGAAAAAGCATGGACGATGGTCATGACAGCATTGAACGGGTAAGCATTCAACTTCAGGCTGAACAACTTCTCTTGAAGATCAGTTCCTTCGAGCCCTTGAATATGGATCCTGACCTCACCCTGCTGCCACAATTCTTGGGAGACCTCAGTCAGATTGAAGGAAACGGCGATCTCATCATCCCGCGTGAAGGTCTGCTTAGGGTCGACAGTGAGCTTCTTGTCCAGCATCTGGAAAGGCGCATGAAAGTTGACTGCCCCGGCCTCGAGCTTGTAGCCGAGAAGAGGTCCGATAATTTTTGGCGAGGTCGTCTTCTCTACTTTGATATCTTTCTCGTAAACGCTGAATTCTTTGGCAACAGAATTCCTCACCAGGATGACGAGCTTATGTTTTCCCTCAATGACAGGAAAAGAATCTTGGAGAGAAATGCCGTTGGTCCTAACCACAAGGTCATCCTCCGGCGAAAAATAAACAGGAAATTCCTTGGCATACTGGCAGATGACCTTCTCCCCTTCCCTCAGGCTGATATCTATGGAGTAATTGCAGAAATATTGATCCTTCGGCTGATAATAATCCACTGATATCGTTTTCGGCGCAAGGGAGAAATGAATAAAATTGAGACCCAAGAGAGGGTCCGGCAGCGCTTCGGCCAGGCCATCGATTTCCACATAGTTCGTTAGATATTCTGTGCTGACAACCCCCCGGTAATTCAGGAAATGTGTGGCATAGGAGGGATTGACCTCCTTCCGAGGAGAATTGAAAATGTCCGCCAAAATGTTATCTGTCCTCAAAGACGGCTGAAAATTATACGGGATGTCGCTCGGGTCTAGGGATAAGGTCAGCGGGGCGAGCGTAGGTGCCAACCCTTTAATCTTCTGGTAGAGCGCCGGATAATCCGTCATATCGATATTTTGGCCGCCAACGAGCAGACTCCCGGGTCCATCCGCGACCTGGTGATAAAGCTTGAACTCGCCGACACCTCCTTTTTTGTAGAAGAGGAGTCCAAAATAGGCGGGCAGCCCTTTTGACGTATCGCCATAATAATACCAGGCTTCACAGGGATAAATTCCCCGCACTTCAAAATAACTCTCCCGGCTCGCCGGAGGACCGAGAAGGATGTAAATCTTCCCCATATCCGTCATCCAGCCTTCCCGCGTCGCCCCTCGTCCAAACTGGTTGGTGGCATAGATGAAGCGCTTGATGATTTCTTCTTTATATTCGTTCTGGGGCGTCCCCGGCGTCGGGTCTCGCTGCTTCCAGAACGCCTCGATAAAGATGTCCTTCTCCCTGTCATTCGTGAGCTTCTGGAAAACCTCCCTCTCTTCAGACAGGATGATGTAGCGCGTCAGGTTGAGCCATTCCTTATACTTCTGGGCGAGGCCCTCCTCTTTTATGCTTTGGCCCCGCGCAAGCCCAGAAAAGAAGGTCAATAAAACAAAAAGAGAAAAAAGCTTTTTCATTACAAGACACCGCTTCATGACAAGCTCCTTTTCTCCCTTTTATCAAGAATGAGTTCGTCTTGGCAACTATAAAAAGTCCGAAAATCCATAAATCGCAGCCCTGCCCCTTGACCATTCGTCCTTTCTGTTTTAAAGTTAAAGTGCCGCGAAAAGTAAAAGCTGCATGAAAAAAAGAATTATCACTCTGATATATATTCTCGTCTTAGGCTTAGTTCCTTTTCTTTTCTCTGCTATCAAACAGGTCCGGGTCACTGCCGAAAGAGCAAGTATTTATGTTGAGCCAAGCCTAAGCAGCTCCAGGATAGATATCGTCGAAAAAGGAGCCGTCCTGAACCTTTTCCAGCAGAAGAAAGTCAAAGATGTTTGGTATTATGTCAGCTATAACTCTCCAATTTACGGAACCCGCATCTCCGGGTTTGTTCATGAGTCTTCCGTGGAACTCGTGGGCGAAGAAGGGGCTCCCCTGCTAAAACAAGAAGAGGTGAAAAAGCCTGCGCCGGCACCTCCAAAGATAGAAGAAAAGAAAGAAGTGAAAGTCGAGGCCAAGCCCATCCCGAAAATTGAAGAATCGCTTGCTCTGACATCGTTGCCAAAAAGCAGAAGCTTCAAATTCCCCCGGAAAGAGCCGCAGCGACAAGAGATCATCTGGAAGCCCTTGGCCGTTGCTGAAAAAAAAGAAGAAAAAAAAGTCATAAGAGTCGAAGCGCCAAAAGAGACCAAGCCGCCGCAACCGCAACCTGCGCCTCGGGTCAAGAAGGAAGAGCCAGAGGTTAAAAAAGAGAAGCCAGAGAGCAAGCCAGAGGTGAAACAGGAAGAGCCGAAGATAATTCCGGAGGTTAAGAAAGTCGAAAAAGAAGAAAAACCTCAAGTCATTCCGACCCCCAAGCCGCCGACAGCACCACCAACGCCTGTTCAACCTCCCCGGATGGTTGAGCCGAGGAAGGGCCGAGGGCTTCTCACCTTCGGGCTCGGTTATGGCTCTTCTCTGGGAGGAGCGGGCGGATTTCTCCAGCTGAATACCAAGTACGGACTCGCTCTCCATGCCGGGGTGGGGTTGTATCCGACCAAGATTATTTATTCAGAAACAGACTGGGTCAAGAATGAGCCCCTTTACAGTGTCGGCCTCAAATATTATCTCCCTTTTAAATCCGCTTCAGTTTATCCCTATCTTGACCTGCAGTATGGCGGGCTGAGAGTCGAGGCCGCTCAACTCGTCATGGGCATCTGGGAATCCTCCTATGTTTACAGCCATGAGCAAAAAACCCTCTGGGGACCTTCCTTGCTCGCGGGGTCAGAAATCAGGTTGGGCCGTTTCGGCATTAACGGCGCTGTCGGGATTTCCTACAACATCACCGAGTGGGAATTCCAGAAACAAAAACTTTTTCTCGCCTTTGATGCCAGCCTAGTGATATATTTCTAAACTTCTCCGTTTGATTTAAAATGCAAGTTCTCGACAAAGGGAAAAGGTTCAGCTAAAAATAGGACGTAACGGTGAATAGGAAATAGAGATGAAAAGAAAAATAAGAGCCTTAAGCTTTTTTATTGTTTTTTGTCTCCATGCGTCAATCGCTGTTTCTCCTCAGAAAAACCTGGAAGCAGTTGCGCCCAAAAAAGAAACTACCATCCGCAACTTGACCGATGAAACAGTTCAATATACTATCCGGCGGCTCGCTCAGGATAGCCAGCCGACGCAAAAGTCCCTCAAACCCGAAGCCCTTGACCGCTGGCCTTGCACGAGCGAGCTGGACATAGCTTTTGAGCGCGAGGGCGTGGCGGTCACCTACAGGATTGAATGCGGCCTGCCCTACACATTCCGTTTAGACGAAAACGATGATCTTGAGCTCTACAGCGGGGCTCACGGGCTTTTTGGCGTGGCTGACTTGGCGCCGTTTGTTCCGACGCCGATGGTAGTCGTCGACAAAATGCTCGAGATGGCCGCCGTGGATAAAGACGACTTTCTTTCTGATCTCGGCTGCGGCGACGGCCGCATCGTCATCACGGCGGCAAAAAAATTCGGAACCCGAGGCGTGGGCATCGACATCGACCCTCAGCGCATTGAGGAATCCGAAGCGGCGGCCAAAGAGGCGGGCGTAGAGAATCTCGTCGAATTCCGGCTGCAGGATGTCATGAAGGCAGATTTTTCCAAGGCCACGGTCGTGACCCTTTACCTTCTGCCCGAGTCCAATGAGCTTCTTCGCCCCATTCTGGAGGCTCAGCTCAAACCCGGCGTTTATGTTGTTTCCCACAACTATTCTATCCCGGGATGGGAAAAGAAAGAGGTCGCTTATGTCTCCATTCCAGACGGCACTGGCAAAGACCATTCAATTTTTCTTTACAAGAGATAATCATTGATGAGCAAGATCAATATATCTGAAGACGGAAGATGTCCCTCAATAAAGAATTTTGTTGGAGGGCCGAATACTCGATTATTTTGGAGGACAAAAATGACTTTTCTGAAGCTTAAAACTCATGAGAAAGCCGCGGCTATGCTTTTTTCCGTGTTTTTATTGCTCACCAGTCTCTCTTTCGCCAGCAGTGTGCTGACGCCAGAAGATATCCTAAGAATCAAAATTTGCTCCGCCGCAGAAATAAGTCCCAACGGAAAATGGATTGCTTACACGGTCAGCGTTCCGCGGGAGGCCAACGATGAGCCCGGCGGAGCCTATAGCGAGCTCTTTGTTTTCTCTGTTGAGACGGGAAGCGCCCGTCCTTTCATCGCCGGAAAAACCAACATCAGCTCTCCCCGCTGGAGTCCGGATAGTTCCAAGATCGCCTTTCTTGCCGAACGCGGAAACAAGCCTTCAACGCAAGTCTGGGTTATTCCCGTGGACGGTGGTGAAGCTGGCCAGGTTACTAAAGCCGAGACTTCGGTTTCAAATTTTCGCTGGCATCCTTCAGGCGAGAAGATTGCCTATATCGCGACAACACCTCCAAACAAACGAGAAAAAGAGCTGGAGAAAGAGGGATACGGGTTTATCTTTTTTGAAGAAAACCTCAAGCACCGCAACCTTTATCTCGCTAATCTCGACGGCGAAAAGCAAACCCAGCAGCTCACCGACGGAGTGACGGTCTGGGGTTTTGAATTCAGCCCGGAGGGCCGCACTATCGCTGCCGCAGTTTCACCAAAAAACTTGGTCGATCACAGCTATATGTTCCAGAAAATTCATCTTTTCGACCTGGAGACAAAAAAGCTGACCCGGCTCACGGATAATCCCGGAAAGCTCGAGAATTTTGCCTTTAGTCCTGATGGCTTGAAGCTTGTCTATACGGCCGGCCTGGAGAGAAAGGACCATGCGGTCAGCCAGGTCTTTGTTATACCTGGGGGCGGCGGACCGGCCAAAAACCTGACTCCGCCGAATTTTCGGGGACACGTGAGCTGGGCATCCTGGAAGGACAATGGCACCGTCGTCTATCTTGCCGGAGAAGGCGTTTGGCCAACCCTGAGCCAGGTGAGCGCTGATGGCGGGGAAAGAAAAGTCATCCTTCATGCCAAGGACTCAGGCATCATTTTCGGTGAACCCAGCTCTGCAAATGACTTCAAACAATTGGCCCTGACAGGAAATTCTCCTGATACTCCCGGAGACCTTTGCTATTGGGAGGCGGGCAAGAGTCCAAAAAGATTGACAACGCTCAACCCCTGGATGGCCGAAAGGCAGCTGGGCAAACAGGAAGTAATTAAGTACAAGGCCCGCGACGGTCAAGAGATTGAAGGCCTCCTCCTCTACCCGGTGAATTATGCGCCGGGCTCGTGCTATCCTCTTATCGTCACTGTTCACGGCGGTCCGGAGTCGCATTATTCCAACGGATGGGTCACGCGTTATTCAGAGCCAGGCCAGGCCCTTGCCGGGAAAGGATACGCGGTCTTTTATCCCAACTACAGGTCAAGCACAGGGTATGGCCTAAAATTTGCCTGGACGGGCTATAACGACGCCGCAGGAGTGGAATTCGATGACATCGCCGACGGCATCGAGCACCTCATCAAATCCGGAATCGCCGACCCGGAGCGTGTGGGCCTCATAGGCGGCTCCTACGGCGGCTTTGCAGCGGCTTGGTTCTCTTCTTACTACACTCGGTATGTCAGGGCCGTTTGTATGTTTGTAGGCATAAGTGATCTTATCAGCAAACGTGGGACGACAGATATTCCCTATGAAGAGCTCTATGTCCATTCAGGGAAACCGCTTGAGGAGATGTGGGATCAAAGTCTGAAGCGCAGCCCGATTTATTGGGCTCACCAGAGCAAGACAGCCGTCCTCATTTTAGGAGGCACAGCAGACACCCGCGTCCACCCCTCCCAAAGCCTGGAATATTACCGCCAGCTCAAGATGAACAATCACCCGGCCGTCCGCCTCGTCCAATATCCCGGCGAGGGACACGGCAACCGGCGCCAGCCCGGCCGGATCGACTTTATCTTCCGGCAGCTTCAGTGGCTCGACTGGTACGTCAAAGACAAAAAGCCGCTGGACGGCCCTAGGCCTCCCTTAGACATCAGCGAAAGCTATGGGCTGAAGCTGGAGAATTAATTCTTTTGCTAAAGCTGCGCTTAGTTCTGGAGCCAAAAGATGAACCAATCCAGGGAAAACTCAATTCTCTTTGCACCGGTCAATATCGGCCGTGTCACCATACCCAACCGGTTCGCCCGTTCGGCTACCCACGATTTCATGGCCAACGATGATGGTTCGGCTACAGAAAAGCAGGCCGTGCTTTTTAAGCAGCTTGCGGAAGGGGAAGTCGGGCTTATCATCACCGGGCATGCCTTTGTAAATACGGCAGGAAAAGCCAGCCCGCGCCAGACCGGAATCCATGATGACAGAATGATAGAGGGATTGAGGCTCGTCACTCAGGCAGTTCACAGCTTTCCGTCGCGCATCTTCCTCCAGATTGCCCATGCCGGCCGGCAGACAAAAGAAAAAATCTGCGGCTGCAACCCCCGGGGAATCCGCTGCGCCGAGTTAGGCAAAGGCGTCT
>CAZKEW010000086.1:0-9884 GCA_964551885.1 uncultured Eubacteriales bacterium | reverse complement strand
TGTGCTCCATGATCAACAGAAAACCGGCCTCTTTCCGCTTCGTCGTTTCTCTTTCTATCAGAGGCCATAGAAGGAGTCAAGCAAAGAGCTGTTTGTGATTTTTAACAGAGATTGGGTGGGGCATAGTCGCCCCTTAACTCTTCCATAATTAGTTGAGGCGAGGGGTGCGGGCGGAGAAGGCCATCCGGAGGCGAAGTGGGCATGGTTCCTCGAAGAGGAGAACGAGCCGAGGACTAAGCGAATTCCCCTCGCTGGGGGAAATTCGCGGGTCTTCGAGTCCGCACCCTGAGCCTATTTTTCCTTGACATTCCTTTTTGACTTTCATTAAATAGTAGTCTTTCTGAAAGGGAGAAATTCATGTTTGTCTGGGTCTTCCACCGCGTGACGGGGCTTCTCCTCATCGCCCTTCTTAGCTTCAAGTTTCTGACTTCCTTCTTTTTGATGACCAAACAGCAGAAGCCTGATTGGGCCCTGGTGCTCCACACTAATCCTTTGATCGACTCGCTCCTTATTGTCACAGTCGTCTTCCACGCTCTCTACGGCCTGAGAACGGTCATCATCGATGCCGGCGTCCGCAAAGAGAAATTGCTGTTCTGGATTTTTACGATTCTCGGGGTTGTCCTGAGCGGCGCCCTGCTTGTCTTTTACTTTACCAGGAATTACTGAATGATCACTCACGACATCCTGGTTGTCGGAGGCGGGCTGGCCGGGCTTTCTGCAGCCCTGGCCGCAGACCCTCGTCTTTCTGTGGCCGTCATTTCGCGGGTCCATCCGCTGCGGTCTCACTCTGTGGCGGCTCAGGGTGGTATCAACGCCGCTTTGGGGAATAACCCCGAGGGAACGGATGACAACTGGGAGAGGCATGCTTTTGACACCATCAAGGGAAGTGACTATCTCGCCGACCAGGATGCGGCCGAGCTCATGTGCCGGATGGCCATCCCGGCCATTTATGAATTAGACTACCACGGCGTTCCCTTCAGCCGGTTTCCCGGCGGCGTTATCGCCCAGAGGCCATTCGGCGGGGCAGGCTTTCCGCGAACCTGCTATGCGGCAGACCGGACAGGGCTGGTCATCCTTCACACGCTCTACGAACAATCTCTGAAGAAACAGGTCAAGGTTTATAGCGAGGCCCTGGTAACTAAGCTCGTGGTGGAGAACGGAAGGTGTGCCGGGGTTGTCATCTATGACCTGGCCAACGGCCAGATTTTGCCCATCCGGGCGCGCTCGGTCATCTTTGCCACGGGCGGCTACGGCCGGGTCTATCTCAAGACGACCAACGCCTATATCAACCATGGAAGCGGCATCGGAATTGCCTACAGGGCTGGGGTTCCCCTCAAGGATATGGAGTTTGTGCAGTTTCATCCGACTTCCCTCTATGGAAAAAATATCCTGGTGACCGAAGGCGCGCGAGGAGAAGGCGGGTATCTCCTGAATAATAAAGGGCAGAGGTTCATGGCAGATTACGCGCCGTCGGCCATGGAGCTGGCTCCCCGGGATATTGTGGCCCGGGCCATCCAGACGGAGATCGATAAAGGCAACGGGTTCGAGAATGAATACGTCCACCTGGACTTGAGGGATCTCGGAGAGAAGAAAATCAGTAAGAGGCTCCCCGCGGTTAGGGAGATCTGCATCAATTTTGCCGGCATTGATCCTGTGGAAAAGCCCATCCCCATCCAGCCGGCCCAGCATTATTCCATGGGAGGCATCGATGTGGACGGTCGCTGTGCCTCAAGCCTCGAGGGATTCTATGCGGCCGGGGAGTGCGCCTGCGTGAGCGTCCACGGCGCCAACCGCCTGGGCGGGAATTCACTGCTCGACACGATCGTGTTCGGGAAAATTGCCGGTGAAGAAGCCTCTCATTTTGTCCAGGGGCTCGAGAGGAAAGACGGAAGCGAAAAAATCTTGTTCGCTGAAGCTTTGGCCGAAAAGAAGAAAGTTGAAGAATGGATGAGTCGGTCCTCGGGAGAGAGGGATCATCAACTCCTCAACAAGTTAAAGGTCATTATGAGTGATAAGGTGGGGCTCTTCCGAACGAAAAAACATCTGGAAGAAGCCCTGGAAGGAATTCGCCAGATCAGAGAAGATTACGGCCGCGCCCATCTTCCCGGCCCGTGCCTTCGTTACAGTCAGGCCATCGTCAACCTGATCGAGTTTGGCTATATGTTGGATTTGACCGAAGTCATCACGCTGGGCGCTCTGCAGCGCGAAGAGACAAGGGGGTCTCATTACCGCCTCGATTTTCCTCAGCGCAACGACAATGATTGGCTCAAGCATACCCTGGTCAGTCTCAAGGACGGGAAACCGCAGGTCGGCTATCGAGATGTGAGGATCACCAGATACAAGCCTCAAGAAAGAAAATATTAGCATGGAATATATATTCAGGATCCTGAGGTTCGACCCGGTCGAGGACGAGTGCCCGTATTTCCAGGATTTTCCCTACAAGACTCAGGAGAAAATGTCGCTCCTTGAAGCTCTGATGGATATCCGGAACGAGCAGGATTGCACGCTTTCCTTCAGGTATAGCTGCCGCGAAGCCATCTGCGGGTCCTGCGCCATGGTGATCAACGGAAAGTTCGACCTGGCCTGCCGGACCATGGTTGAATCCCTCAGCTCCTCGCTCATCGTCATCGAGCCGCTTCCCAACCTGGAAATCCAGAAAGATTTAGCGGTAGACATGGAGCCTTTCTGGCAAGCCCTGAGTCAGGTCGAGCCGTATCTTTTCGCCGGCGAAGAGCGACCTGAAAAAGGGCATAGGATCGAAGAAAGAGAGATGGAGAAGATCGATCAATATATCAATTGCATCCTGTGCGGATGCTGTTACAGTGTCTGCCCGGTCGTCTCGCGGGACGAGAGATACCTGGGCCCGGCGGCTCTGTCCAAGCTCTACCGGTTCGTCAAAGACCCAAGGGACAAGAGAGGCTTTGCGCACTGGTTCCGAGTGAATACCGAGACGGGAGCCTGGGGATGCGATACGGTTTTCAAGTGCAACGAAGTTTGCCCCAAGAAAGTCAGGCCTGCCGACGGCATCGAGGGGTTGAGGCGAAGACTTGTCCTGGGGAAAATAAAAGGGCTTTTCAGGCTGAGAAAATGAAGCTCAATCAGTCTCTTTTCACACGGCGCCAGTTTCTCAACGGCCTCCTGGGCGGATGGCTGGGCGCGCTGGCTGCATCTTTCCTTTATCCGATCGTCAAGTTCGTCTTCCCGCCGACGAGAGAGCCAGACCAGGTCATCCTGCCCTTAGCGGATTTCAGCGGCATGGCGGCGAATTCAGTCAAAAATTTTGCTTGGGGAAGTAAGCCCGGACTCCTCAAGAAAACCGATGACGGCCGGCTACTGGCCTTTGTCGCTGTTTGCACTCATCTCGACTGCACCGTCACGTATCTTGCCGACCAGAGAAAATTCTTCTGCGCCTGCCACGACGGATGGTATGATGAAAACGGGATCAATATCGGAGGCCCGCCTCCGCGGCCGCTGCGGCAGCTTGTGGTGACGGTCGAAGGCGAGAACTTAATCATCAAAAGAGAAGGGGTAGCGTGAATATAAGACAAATCTCCAAGGGAATCCAGGCGTGGCTTGAAGAACGCTTGGGCCTCAGCGTTGTCATGGATTTCCTAAAGCAGAAGAAAGTTCCCCAGAACAAGCACACCATCTGGACCTATACGGGAAGCCTCATGCTTTTGTTTTTCGGGATCCAGGTTGTGACCGGCATCATGCTGGCCTTTTACTATAAGCCGACCTTGGAGGAAGCCAACAAGAGCGTCGGCCGGATCATGACCGAAGTGCCTATGGGCTGGATCATCCGCTCGGTTCATTTCTGGTCCGCTTCCTTTATGATTGCAGTCGTCTTTGTCCATCTCCTCAGCATCTGGATCATCAAGTCCTACCGCAAGCCGCGGGAATTGACCTGGATGAGCGGCGTTTTCCTTCTCTTGTTTACCCTGGCTTTTGGGTTTACTGGCTACCTCTTGCCCTGGGACGACCTCTCGCTCGCCGCCACCAAGGTAGGCACCGATATTCCCCGTTCAATCCCTCTGGTGGGGATGTGGGTAACAAGATTCCTCCGCGGTGGCGATGATGTCTCTGCCGACACTCTGACCCGCTTCTTCAGCTTCCATATTTGTATTCTCCCCCTGTGCCTGCTTTTTGTGATAGGCGTCCATGTCTATCTCATCCAGAAGTTAGGGATGAGCCTTCCTGTCGGAGCGGAAGAGAGGGGAGAAGCTAAGCGAGAGCTTCCCTTCTGGCCCAATTTTGTCTTTCGGGAGATGATTGTCTGGCTCGTCCTCGGGGGCGTCCTGATTTCGATGGCCATCTTTTTCCCGCCTTCTCTGGACAAGTCGGCTGACTTGATGGCGCCTGCTCCTGAAGGAATAAAGCCGGAGTGGTACTTCCTCTTCCTATTTCAGACGCTGAAAATCTTCCCGGCGAAAATTTTGTTCGTGAACGGGGACACAGTGGCCGTCTTGCTTATTCTTTTGGCAGCGGTTTTATTCTTTTTCCTCCCTTTGATCGATAACAAGCCGGCCGAGCGCAAGGGCAAGATTATTACTCTCGCCGCTTTTCTTTTTATCGCCTATGCTGTAGCCATGACGGTCTGGAGCCTTCTCGGATGATGATAGGCGTTAAGGCTGGAGAAAGTATTTTTGGGGAAGGGACGAGGCGGGTCTTGTTTCTTTCGCGGATGAAGAATAATCGAAAAGTCAAAGCTCTTATCTTCCTTATGGTATTATTTCTTCCTTTTTCTTTCTTTAGTTTTAGCTTTGCTCAACAGTCTTCCCCGGCTGCGAAAAACCAGGAGGCTCAGGCCAAAGCTCAACCCGAAAAAATTGTTTCCGGCCCCCAAAATATCAAAGAGAGCACGGCTATTTATGTTTTTCTGGGCTGGATGTGGGTGTCTATTGCCGTCCTGATCTACTTTCTGAGGCTCAAGATTAAAGAGGCAGACCGGCTTTACGTGGTCAAATTTTTCTTTCCGGACAAAAAGTGAGACCTTCTTTTTTTATCGCTTTCCTCTAAAATAGCTTTATCCTGATCCCTATTCTAAATGAGAATCCGCTTAAATCCAGGATTGCGTCTCTCTCTATATAATGGATTTTATCGGCATCTTGAAAATGAAAAGGGAGAGGAATATCCAAATCGTAATAATCTGGAGAGCCAAAAAAATGAAGATGTCCCCCCTCCGTAATAGTCATTCCGGTCCCATAATTAGTCTCATACTTTACGTTTCCCGTTAGATGGCCTATTCTGAGAAACCGGCCCTGTAATTCCGCAACCAAAGCCAAATTCCTGATGAAGCTATATTCCATCCCAACTCCGCCTTGAAAACCAAAGGACTTATTATTCTTTACCTCCCAAAAACGTCTATCAAAATAAATATCTCCAAGAGGATAAATAGCTTTTCTGGTTTTATCTTCTTTCATTTTTGCTAAGTACCAGCCGATGCCGCCATTGACAAAAATATTCAGCCTGGACCTGGAGTATAGGGAGTAATAGAGGTTTAAGCCCAAGGGCATTATGACTTTTATCTCCGGTTTAAAAATAAACTGGCGGTCTATTCTATATTCATGAACATCGGCTGCGTAAATTGCGCTTTGATTCCTTCTCTGAAAAAATGAGGCCGCCAGACCAAACGACATTTTTGAAGAATTCTCTATTCTCAGCTCCACTTGCCAATCGCCAGACCAATTGTTAAGTTTTTCTATCTTGCCGCTGACGCCTGCCCAGGACTGCTCATGAAGATAATAATTGTTCATAGATTGCAGATGCATATTCATGTCGCCGATAGCGGTATAACGTGTTCCGCCGGTCAATTTAAGGCTGAGCCTTGGATATGGGCTTTTTTGCCCTTCAGAATAACCGAGGCCAGCCAATGAAAGAAAAGAGACCAGTACCAAAAGCACGATGGATGTTCTATTTTTCGGCTTACTCATAATTTTTCTCCTTTGCTAATAGTTGCCGCAAAATTCATGCCAATTTAATAAGCTGATTCCCCCATGTTTTTAGATCAAATTGTCCATTTTTATGGACAAATATCGTCTATTAAAGACGCAAGATTTTCTGAATATTTTATTTCTGAAGGCTAAGGCTGGTCCATTTTTTGATACTCAAGATTAGAGAAGCAGGCAGGCTTTACATGATCAGGTTTTTCTCCTCTGAGAGAAAATGACTCTTTGGATTTATTGTTTCTTAGTTGAAATCGCCAGCCAGTAGATGGTGTCGCGCGGCTTCTTACCGTAAGAAGGGAAGCCGACAAGCGAGGTTTGGTCGAACTTTGCCGTCACAGTCAAATCTAATACTAGCGGGGCAGGGATTTCTACTCCGATGAGTTGTATGGAATCGGGATTTTTCCGATTCATCCATAGCTGCAAAGCCAAACAGACTTCTTCTTCGTTTTTCCATTCGAGCACGACCCTTAACCGATAATGGTATTCGATACCGCTTGATGTAAGATCCTGATAGACTTCTTGACTTTCTGACTCCATGGCATCTAACAAGAAATCATGCTGAGCTAAAGCGATGACTTGTATGTCTTGAAGCCTCACGCAGTTAGAGGCCATGTTTTCGCGGATCACTTTGATAACAGGATCGTCAATGGGGCTATCTGAGAGCCTGTTTTGCAGCAGCACGACTCCGGGGGGAAAAGACGATGTTATATCTCCCCCGACCATAGTTCCCGTGACACTTCCGTCATCAGCGATTTTGGTGGAGACAATTCTTGAAATTATCATGTTCGGGATTTCATATATGGAAATTCTGACGTGGAATTTGCCCTTTTCTTGGGCTGGGGCAGAGAAGCAAAGCTGAGCGACTAGGAGAAGGAAAATCGAGACAACGCCGATCTTAAAGAGAACCTTCATTTCACCCTCATCATTTCAGCTGGAACTTGACTGTCACCGTGAAGATGACGCCTCTGGGGCGGCCGTTAATGATCATCGGCTCGTAGACCCACTGCCGCACTGCATCGACAGCTGCCTGGTCGAGAAGAGGAATGGAGCGGAGCACTTTGACAGTCTGGACTCTCCCGTAGATGTCTGTCGTCGCATCAAGAATGACTATGCCTTCGACCCTCGCCTGGCGGGCGATCTCGGGGTAGATGGGCTCGACTTTCTTGACCAGCCTCGGTTCCTTGATTTCTCCAAGCGCCCTGACCGGGGCTTCGACCTCTCCGACAACGCCGCCGAGAACGCCTCCGACAACGCCTCCCAGCACACCGCCCACGACACCGCCTTCCACTCCACCTTCGACGCCGCCTTCAACCCCAAAATCGGATATCTGTTCCTCAGCGATTTCTTCAGGAATCTCCACGGGAGCGACGAGCTTGCCCGGTTCGATCGTGGCCTGTGCTTGGACAGGCTTAATTCGGGTTTTGGCTTGGGCGCTCGAGCGCTTCTTGGCCGGAGGTGGGGGTGGAGGAGGCGGTGGGGGCGGGGGAGCGAGAAAAGCGCTATATACTTCAACCTTAGGCAGGTTGCCTGTGTTGAGAAGAGGAAAAACGACCAGAATCAATGCGATTATCAGATGGGCTGCCAGCGAAATGGGAAAGACCATCACTTTAAGCTTTAAATTCTTTTCCGGCTCGATAAAAGCGTCTTGAAACATGGCGGCCTCCTTCTCTCGGGCATCAGGGAGGTTCTGTCTCACAGCGGCTCTAACCCTGGAAGGAAAAGTCTCCCAGTAACTCTCATCTTGAGGAGCATGGGAAAGCGATCGGGCGAACTCATCCAGTTTTCTCAAGAGCTCGACTTCCTCCCGGCACTCCCGGCAGGTTCGGAGATGCTCCTCGACTTCCTTCCTTTCTTTTTCCTTTAGCTCTTTATCAAGATAGGCGCCCAAGAGGTCCTGGATTTTAGGGTGTCTCATCAGCTTCTCCTTAAGTATTCAGCCATGTGGACTTTGAGTTTTTTCCTGGCTCTGTTCAACCGAGACATGACTGTCCCCGGCGGGATGTGCAGCGCCTGCGATATCTCCTCATAGCTCATATCTTCAAAAGCCCTTAGAGCAAAGATGACCCTCTGGTCGGGCGGCAAGGTTTTGAAGGCTTCTTTGAACTTGCGCTCCATCTCGTCTCTTTGGACGGCATCAGGAGGCGATTCGTTGGGAGAAGAAAGAAAATTATGCCGGGCCACATTCTCCTCCTTTTCCAGCGGTTTTTCTCTTTTCCATTTTTTGAGGTAGTTGAAGCAGTTGTTCAGGGCGATCTTCCGGATCCAAGAAAAGAAATCATGGCCGTCGATAAAATGAGGGAGCGCAAGAAAGGCTTTGATGAATGTTTCCTGGGAGAGGTCGTCCGCCGTCTGGTGAGCTCCGGTTATCCGGTGGCACAGGAAATAGACCTGCCTCTGATATTTCCTGACCAGGGTTTCAAAAGCTTCCATGTTACCCTTCTTAGCTTTCGCTATGAGTTCTTGATCATTGGGGTTGCCATTTGGCCTCATTTGCGCTCCCTTTTTATATACAATTGAAACCGGAATTTATTCCCGGCATCGTTTATCACCTTTTCTGTCACGGGTTTCTACCAATAAGAGAGCAATTTGTATGCCAAGGTGGAGGTTGATAAGTTATATTTTTTCAATGGTATAGATAGAATTTCGGGGGCCTCGGTTGGCCCTTTCGAAATCAAGGCGTAAATTACCTTTACAGAATGTAAAATATTTTAAAACCGTGTTTTAGGCTTTTTGACAGGTCTGGCCTGCTGTGTTAAAAAGGTGAATTCATGACTGCCCCAAACCTGACGCCCCGCCAAAGAATCTATAATTTATTTGAAGGGAAAGGCGTTGACCGGACTCCATTCTGCCCGGCCATCTATGAGCACAAGGCGGCCCTTATCGGCGTGACGCCGTCAGAGATGTGCCGGGATGCTGACCTCTTTGAGAAAGCCATCATCCGAGAAGTCGAAGTCTATGAGCCGGACATGCTTGTCATCGGTTGCGATGTCTATAATGTCGAAGCAGAGGCTGCGGGCTCGAAAGTCTATTATCCCGATACAAATGATGTGCCGGCTGTCGAGCGTCGGGTTCTTTGTGTCGGTGATGAAATTTCCCGGTTTAAGCTCCCCGACCCTAAAAAGGACGGCCGGATGCCTCTTCATCTTGAGGTCGGGCGGCGCATTCAGAGACGGTTTGGCCGGGAGAAGATTGGGCGCGGCGCCCTCAGCGCTCCCTTTTCTATCGCCTCAGAGATTGTCGGTCCGGAGCAGATATTGATGGCCATGATCGATCAGCCGGCCTGGGTGAGCGAGCTAATCGCTTTCACCAAGGAGATCGTTAAATCTTACGGAAAAGCTTTCGCCCAAAACGGTCTCGGCATAATCCTCTTTGACTCTCATGCTGCACCGCCCCTGACTTCCCCCGAGCTTTACCGGAGAATCATTCTTCCCCCGACGGCTGAAGTGATTCGTTATTTTCGCCGCGAGCTCGACATTCCTCTTGTGCCTTATATCATGGGGGGCGATACAGCGGCCTTGCTGGAGGAAATCATCGAGACAGGCACGAATAATATTCTTTGCGATTACAAGGCGGACTTGAACTTTTTTGTCGGGCGGCTAAAGAACGAGCCCATTCTGCTCCGGGCCAACCTCGATCCCGGATTTTTGAAGGCGCAGCCCACAGAACTCATTAAAGCAAAAGTTCGTGACATTCTTACTATCGGCCGCCGCCAGCCGCGCTTCCTAATGGGGACGGGCATCCTCCCGTATGACATTTCTCCTGAAAAAGTGATCGCCGTCAGGGAAGCCCTTGACGAAGCCGCCGTCGGCTTCTATTGATGGCTTTAGCGCCTCGTCATCGCGAGGAGCATGGATTCATCCCTGCACTCGGAATAGGCTCCTCAATCTCACCTCGTCATCGCGAGCCTCCAAAGGAGGCGTGGCGATCTCAAACTAAGAT
>CAZKEW010000085.1:0-9926 GCA_964551885.1 uncultured Eubacteriales bacterium | reverse complement strand
TCTTCCAGTGAATCAGGCTTCCGTAAAAAACGCAGCTTTGATATCCCTGCATGATGTGGGTCATCGGGTTGAGGTTGAGGAAGGTCCGGAGATAAGAGGACCTCTGGATGGTCTCGAAGGTCATCGGATAAATGATGGGAGTGGCAAAGAACCAGAACGTCAGCCAGTTCGCGAGAAGATCCTTGATGTCCCTGAAATGAACGGTCAAAGAGGAGATCAAGAAACTGAACCCGAGCGCGAAAACGTACTGGACGAGAATCACAAGGGGCAGGAAGAGCAGATAGATGGTATATGTCTTGCCAAAGATAGGAACAAATAAAAGAAGGATAGGAAGGCCGAGGCTGAAGTGGACAAAGTTGCTGGTCACCGCCACAATGGGCAGAATCTCGGCGGGGAAGAGGATTTTTTTAATCAGATTGCCGTGAATCATCAAGACGTTGGCCGACTCCAAGGAGGATGAAGAAAACCAGGTCCAGGGCAAAATGCCGCAAAAAAGAAACAGGGCATAGAATTTGGGTGAGCTGCCTAAAGTCGGGTCGCGGGGTTGGAGGATGAACCCGAAGACCACCGTATAAACGAGCATTAAAAGAAGGGGATTAAAGAAAGACCAGAAGAATCCGAGGATGGTCCCGCGATAACGCGCTTTGAGCTCCCGGACAACTAAATTCTGGATCAGGACCCGGTACCTGTACAATTCCCCAAGATTTTTAAAGATTCGAAACACGGCCCTCTCCCGCGAAAATTTTTTTCATCTCCGGTGTGTATTCTCCTTTTTCATCATAGAGAAAAAGAGGCGGCAGGTTCTCAAGACGCGCTGAAGTCAAATCGCATTCGGACAAAAACCAGCGGGCCTCACTCCCGGTCCGCGGATAGACAAAACGAAGCGTTTTGATGTTCAGGTTGTTCCTCCTGAGGGCCTCAATAAAATCTTCTTTCCTCCCGGCCGGATAGATAAAATAGGCGCGGCCCTCCTTCTTCAAGAGCTTTCCGGTGAGCTGCATTATATCAAAAATATCGCATTTAATCTCATGTTTGGCGATGGATTTTTCTTCCGAGAGGCTCAGGTGTCCGGTTTTCTTGCTGATGTAAGGAGGGTTGGAGAAAACGACGTCAAACCTTTCTTTGGGGTTGAAGGTCCGCAGGTCCTGCTGAACAATCGTGATTTTTTCTTCGAGTCCGTTGAGCTGGACATTCCGCCGGGCCAAATCGGCCAGGCTATCCTGAATTTCTAAGCAGACAATGCGCCGGGAAGGCTTCTGGCTGACGAGGAGGGAAATGATCCCGTTCCCCCCGCCGAGTTCAAGCAGGATTTCCGACTCTCTTGTCTGGATAAAGTCGGCAAGAAGGGGTGCGTCTACCGAGAACCGGTAGCCCTTTTTTTTCTGGATGACGAGGATGCGGCCGTGGCAGAACGAGTCGAGGGTCTCGTCCTCACCCGGGTGAAGGCTCATTCTCTTCATCTTGGCTCAATTCGGTAAAAACCAGAACCTTCTCCGGCTGAATTTCGGCATATCCCCCCCGCACAAAAAACTTCTCTTCCCTTTCGGCCATCCGATAAACCAAGGCGCCTTTGCCGAGCGCAGTGAACAACGGGCGATGGCCCGGCAGGATTCCTATGTAGCCTTCCAAACTCGGGAGACTCACCTCATCGACATCAGCATCCACGAGCAGTTTGCGGGGCGTGATGACCTTGAGGTAGAGGGAAGACGGGAGGTTCTGGCTCATGAGGCTTGCAGTTCCTCGGCGCGTTTGACGACTTCATCGATCGTCCCGGTCATATAAAACGCCTGCTCAGGCTTGTCATCGTGCCAGCCTTCGACGATTTCTTTGAATCCCTTGACTGTTTCCTCGATGGAAACATATTTGCCCGGCCGGCCGGTGAATTCTTCGGCCACATGGAAAGGCTGGGACAGAAACCGCTGGATTTTCCGGGCCCGGGCCACGATCAGTTTGTCTTCATCGGAGAGCTCTTCGATGCCCAGTATGGCGATGATATCCTGGAGGTCTTTGTGCCGCTGCAGGATTTCCTTGACTCGCCGGGCAACCTGGTAATGCTCTTCGCCGATGACGCGCGGGTCCAGGATGCGGGAAAAGGAATTCAGGGGATCCACAGCGGGATAGATGCCCATCTCTGTCAGAGCCCGGGAAAGGTTCGTCGAAGCGTCGAGGTGGGAAAATGTTGTTGCCGGAGCGGGGTCGGTGAAATCATCCGCCGGAACATAGATCGCCTGGACAGACGTGATCGAGCCTTTTTTAGTGGAGGTGATCCTCTCCTCCAGTTCCCCGAGTTCAGTGGCCAGGTTCGGCTGATAGCCCACGGCTGAGGGCATGCGGCCGAGGAGCGCAGACACCTCGGAGCCGGCCTGGACAAACCGGAAGATATTGTCGATAAAGAGCAGGATATCCTGATTCATCTCATCGCGGAAATATTCGGCCACCGAAAGCGCAGCCAGCCCCACCCGAAGCCTGGCGCCGGGAGGCTCGGTCATCTGGCCGTAAATCAAGGACGTTTTGCCGATGACTCCCGACTCCTTCATCTCCAGCCAGAGGTCATTGCCTTCTCTTGTCCTTTCGCCAACGCCTGCAAAAACAGAGTATCCTCCGTGCTTCAGGGCGACATTGTGGATGAGCTCCATGATAATTACTGTCTTTCCCACGCCCGCGCCGCCGAAAAGCCCGATTTTTCCGCCTTTCAAAAAGGGCTGGATAAGGTCGATGACCTTGATTCCCGTCTCGAACATCTCCAGCTTGGTGCTCTGCTCTTCAAGAGGAGGCGGCAGACGGTGAATCGGATATTTTTTCTTGGCCAAGACAGGCCCCAGGTGATCCACAGGCTCGCCGATGACGTTCAGCACCCGGCCGAGGGTCTCTTCTCCCACGGGAACTTCAATCGGGCCTTCCTGGTCGATGGCCTTCATGCCTCGCGCCAAGCCATCCGTCGGATGCATGGAGACGCAGCGAACTTTGTCCTCGCCGATGTGCTGCTCAACTTCGACAATGATGTCGACAGGCGTGGGAGTCTCGAACCCTTCGCTCGAGATCCTGATGGCATTATAGATTTCAGGCAGCTTCATCTCTTTGAATTCGACATCCACCACAGGCCCGATAACCTGGACGACTCTCCCCACTCTCTCGTATTTTTTTTCGTCGGTCATGTTCCTCTCCGAATTATCCCTATTTGGCCATGGCTTCCACAGCCGTCATGATCTCGAGCAGCTCTTTGGTGATCGAAGCCTGCCGAATCTTGTTCAAGACAAGTACCAAATCGGAGATAAGGTCCTCCGCGTTCTTGGTCGCATTCTCCATAGCCATCATCCGGGCCGCCTGCTCGGCGGCTAAAGATTCAAAAAAGCAATGGTAAATCTGAGTCTCTAAATAAAGAGGCAAGAGGCACTGAAGAAGCAGGCCGCACTCCGGCTCCCAATCAGGAGGTAAAGAGTCGACGGCTTCGTTCTTCGCTGGTGGGGTAAGAGGCAGGATTTGGGCTACGGTTATCCGGGGAGAAAGGATAGACTTAAACTCGTTATAAATGGCATAGGCAGCATCCACTTTGGCGAAGGTATATTGCCGCATCAGAAGATGAGCGATATCTTTCAAATCCCTTAAGGTAAGTTTATCCACCTTATCGGCATAGGCCCGGTGGATGGGGTAAGGCTGCTTTTTAAAGAAATTGACCGCTTTCTTCCCGACCAAGACAAGGCTGACCTCAGAATGGCCGGCCTTTTCTCCAACGAAGGCGTGCGCTCTCGCCAGCAGGCTGGAATTGAAAGCGCCGCAAAGCCCTTTATCGGAGGCGATGACCAGGCCCAGCACTTTTTTCTCTTCCCGGCGCTCCAGAAGCGGTGAAGCCTGTCTTCCGGCCCAAGAGGAGATTCTCTCCAGCAAAACGGGCAAATTATGCCACTGGGGCCTCCCCTCTAAAACTGTGCGCTGGGCCCTTTTGAATTTGGCCGTGGAGACCGTCTTCATCGCCTGGGTGATCTGCTGGGTATTCTTGACGCTTTTGATTCGTCTTCTGAGGTCAATAAGAGCGGGCATTTTATTCTTCTTTTTTGAACCTGTTGTTAAATTCCTGCAGGGCGGAGGCGATAGCCTCGTCGAGCGCCCCGTCTATCGTTTTCTTCTCGGCGACCTTCTGGAGAATATCAGGATGCTCTCTTTCCAAATATTCGTAGAGTTTCGCCTCATACTTTCTGATCTTGCTCGCGGGGAATTCATCCAGAAACCCCCTGTTTCCGGCATAGATGACGAGGACCTGTCTCTCGACGGGCAGAGGAGCGTACTGGTTTTGCTTGAGGACTTCTGTCAGCCGTTCGCCTCTATCGAGCTGGGCTTGACTCGCCCGGTCGAGCTCTGTCCCGAATTGGGCGAAAGTGACCAGCTCCCTGTACTGGGCTAAATCGAGTCGCAGCTTGCCGGCAACCTGCTTCATGGCCTTGATCTGAGCATTCCCACCGACACGGGAGACGGATATCCCGACATTGATGGCCGGCCTGATCCCGGCATTGAAAAGCTCCTGCTCAAGGTAGATCTGCCCGTCCGTGATGGAAATGACATTCGTTGGAATATAGCCCGAGACATCACCGGCCTGGGTCTCAATGATGGGCAGGGCCGTCAAGCTCCCGCCGCCGAGCTCATCGTTGAGCTTGGCCGCCCTTTCCAGCAGCCTCGAGTGAAGGTAGAAGACATCGCCCGGGTAAGCCTCGCGTCCAGGCGGACGACGAAGAAGGAGGGAAATCTCGCGGTAAGCCGCCGCGTGTTTGGAAAGGTCGTCATAAATGAGAAGGGCATGCTTCCCTCGATCACGGAAATACTCGCCGATGGCGCAGCCGCTGTAAGGGGCCAAATACTGAAGCGGTGAGGGATCGCTGGCCGATGCGGCCACGACAATAGTGTAATCCATAGCCCCGAAGTCCTCCAAAGTCTTAATGCTATAGGCGACTGTAGAATTCTTCTGCCCGATGGCCACATAGATACAGATGACGTCCGCGTTTTTCTGGTTGATAATGGTGTCGAGCGCAATAGCGGTCTTGCCCGTTTGGCGGTCTCCGATGATCAACTCTCTTTGGCCGCGGCCTATGGGGATCATGGCATCAATGGCCTTGATTCCAGTTTGCAGGGGTTCCCTGACGGGCAGACGGTCGACGACTCCGGGCGCCAGGCGCTCAATGACCATGAAGTCATCGGTTTTGACCGGACCCTTTCCATCTAAAGGCTGGCCCAAAGGGTTAACGACGCGACCGATGAGAGAAGGGCCGGCGGGAACCTGCATGATCCTGTGGGTCCGCTTGACGAGATCGCCTTCTCTCACGAGATGGCTTTCTCCCAAAAGGACGGCGCCGACACTTTCCTCCTCCAGGTTTAGAGCCAGGCCGAAGACATTACCCGGAAACTCGAGCAGCTCGTTGTACATGACCCGGTCGAGGCCGTAGATCCGGGCGATCCCGTCTCCCACAGAGGTAACCGTTCCGACCTCTTTGATATCGACATCCGCCTGGAATCCCTCTATCTGTTGTTGAATAATCCTGGTGATTTCATCGGCTTTGATTTCCATTGTTCTTGCTATCCTTCAGAGATTTTTTCTTTGAGCTTAAATAAGTGACCCCTTATCGAAGCATCGTAGACGAAATTCCCCTTTTTCAGAGAAATTCCGGCCACGAGCTCAGGGTCGATTTTGTAGCGCAGGCAAACCGGCCTCTTCTCCAGACGCTCGAGCTGCGCTTCGAGCTTCTCCTTCTGGGCTTTAGTCAAAGAAACGACAGAGCTTACCTCGAACGTGGACACCCCTTTACGCTCGTTCCAGAAGACAGGAAACGCCCGGAGGATATCGCCGAGAAGATGCAGGCGGTTGTGGTCAAGGAGGAGGCAAATGAAGCGCGTCATCTTTTCAGAGTAAGAAGAGACGGCCAGGATGTCCTTGATGATTTGATTTTTCTTCTTGGCGGCGACAAAGGGGCTCGCCAAAACCTCTGTTAGGTCTTGGCGCGTGGAAAGAAGCGTCGAGAATCCGGCAAGCTCCAAGCCGACGGCGGCGAACTCATTCTCGTCCTGGATTGCGTTGACCAACCCCTGGGTGTATCTTTTAGCCAGAATTTGACTTCTCATAAAGCTTCCCTAACCCTTCGATGGATTCGTCGATGAGGTGAGAATGGAGCTCCGGCGTCAAGCGCTTCTCGATCTTCGCCCTGGCAAGAGAGATGGCAAGCTCGGCCACATATTCCCTGAGTTCCCCCATGGCCTCCTGGACATGCATATCGATTCCCTGCTGGGCGAAAGACTTAAGTCTATCAGCCTCCTGGCGGGCCAAAGTTAGAATCCGTTCCTTCTCTTTCTGCCCCGCCTCTTCCCCTTCTTTTCTGATTGTCTGAATTTCCCCCTCCAGCCCCTGGAGCCGCTTCTTTATAGCCGCGAACCTTTCTTGTGCTTCTCTTCTCGCTCGCTCTGTCTCCCGCATTGTTTTCTCAATGGATAGAGCGAGTTCTTCCAAAAACTTCCTCAGGGGCTTAGTTAGAAGAAAAGCCAGTCCCCCGAAGAGAATAATAAAATTTACGCTCTTCGCTAGAAAATCAACAAGAGCCGAACCATGCGTTTCTTCGGTGGACGTCAAGCCCAAAAAGAGCGGAAGACATAACCAAAGGACGATATCCAGGTTTTTTTTGGGCATCAGTTTAAAAATTTCTTTTCGATTCTTTCCGCCAAGCCTGAGGTCTCAGATTCAAGCTTCTCTCTGAGTTTCTTCATCGTCTTGTCCAGGTCGGCTCGGGCTTGTTCGACCCGGCTCTTGCATTCTGCGCTGATTTCTGAGATCAAGCGACTCTTCTCTTTTTGAGCCTCGGCGGCTAAAACTCCTCTAACTGATTCGGCTTCAGCCTTAGCCTGCTTCATGGCCTGCTCGATCTCCCGGACGCTTCTTTCGCAGGACGCGACTGCTTCTTCGCAAGCCTTCTTGTTTCCCCGGATTTCTTTCTCCCTGTCATTTCTGGCCCGGCGGACGGGGTTAAAAAACAATTTTGTGAGAATAAACACTAGAACCCAGACGATGAAAAAAACGATTAAAACATTGCCATTAATGGACAGCATATTTCAACAACTGAGGCAAAAAAATTAGGGCAAAAATTTACCATTTTTCACCCCAAAAAGCAAGAATGGCTCAGGGCCTGGGGCTCAAGGAGAAGCACGATACCTTTTTGACCATTGCCGGATGCGCTTCTTGGCCTCGCCAACCAGGAAGAGCGAGCCCGTGATGAGGAGCGAACCTCGGCCCGGGGTGAGCTCGAGCGCCTTTTGAATGGCCCTCTTGGGGTCCGGCTCGAGGAAAACGCTTCTACCTCTTGTCGGGGCCTGCGATTTTATGCTTTCAGGAGTGGCCGCCCTGTTATAAGGAAAACTTGTGAGAAAAATTGTCTGCGCTAAAGGAAAAAGGAGGCCTGCTACTCTGGGGATGTTCTTATCTTTCATGATGCCGAAGACAAGAGTGCGGGGCTGAGGAAGGAAATTTCGGGCATAGGCTCTGAGCGCCCCGGCTCCCTCCTCGTTGTGAGCTCCATCCAAGACGACTAAGGGAGTGCGGGAGACGACCTCCAGGCGGCCATCCCAGCGTGTTTTTCTAATCCCTTGGAGAATTTTCCTCTTTTCCAGTTTTTTCCAGAGCTTGCTCAATTCCAGGGCTGCCACGATGGCTACAGCCGCGTTTCTTCCCTGATGCTCTCCCCGGAGCGCGGGAGCATAGATGAATATCTTTCTGCCCCAGCGGTAAGAAAAACGATATCCCTGATGTCCCTTTTTCATACGCAAGGCGTTTTTCCCATCAAATACTCCCAAAAATGGCGCCTCTAACTCTTCGGCCCTTTTTTTGATGACACGATAAGCTTTTCCCTTCGGGAGGCCGCAGACAACGGGGACGCCGGGCTTGATGATGCCCGCCTTCTCGAAAGCGATCTGGCCCAGGGTCCGGCCGAGGAATTCCTGGTGGTCCTTTGAAACAGTCGTGATCACCGAAACCAGAGGGGTAACGACATTGGTGGCATCCAGCCTCCCGCCCATCCCCACCTCGAGCACAGCAATATCCACTTTCTGTGTTTCGAAATAGAGGAAAGCCAGGCAGGTCAGCATTTCAAAATAGGTCGGAGTTGAAGGAAGCTTGCCGGTCTCGACGAGCTCCTCGACCTTGCCTTTCAGGCGATAGAGCAGCCGGCAGAATCTTCGAGAAGAAATCGGGTCTTCTCCAATCTTGAATCTTTCTTCTATCCTGACCAGATGCGGCGAGGTATAGAGCCCGACCCGGAACCCGTGAGCAGAGAGGATTTTGGCCAACATCGCGCAGGCCGAACCTTTCCCATTTGTCCCGGCGACTAAGATGGTGGGATATTTTTGGTGAGGCTGGCCTAAAGCCGAGAGGACAGTCCTGACGTTATCCAGGCCGAATTTGACCCCGCTCTCGAGAATTCCTTGGAGGTAATCCCGGCACTGGCCATAATTCATTGATACTTGTTCAGGAAAAGCCTGAGGGCTTTGACGATGTAGTTGCGCAGATTCCGCCTTTCGATCACATCATCCAAGAGCCCGTGCTTGAGAAGAAACTCGGAGCGCTGGAATCCCTTGGGCAATTTCTCCTTGATGGTCTGTTCGATGACCCTCGGTCCGGCAAAACCGATGAGCGCGTTTGGTTCGGCAATGTTCAGGTCGCCCAACATGGCATAGCTCGCGGTCGTGCCTCCGGTGGTCGGGTCTGTCAAAATTGAGATAAACGGAATCTTGGCCTGGCTTAAACGCGCCAGAGCAGCGCTCGTCTTCATGAGCTGCATCAGGGATAGAGCTCCTTCTTGCATCCTGGCTCCGCCTGAACAGGAGATGATGATCAGAGGCCGTTTTTCGGCGCAAGCTCTCTCGATCGCCCTGGTTATTTTTTCTCCCACGACAGAACCCATGCTCCCGCCCATAAAAAAGAAGTCCATGGCTGAAACGATCGTCTCGATCCCCCCGATCTTGCCTCTGGCGTTGACGACAGCCTCGTCCAGCCCCGTCTTCTTCTTGTTCTCCTCCAGCCGGACAGAATATTTTTGTGTATCCTCAAAATGAAGCGCATCGACGGGGAAGACATTTCCGTCCAGGAGCTCGTGCTTCCCTTCATCGAAAAGGATCCCCAGCCGCTCCGCCGAAGAGACCCGGAAATGAAAATTGCAGGCAGGGCAGACGTATTTATTGTCCAGGATATCCTGCTTGTACAGGGTCTTCTGGCAATTGTTGCACCGCGTCCAGAGATTGGTCATCGTCTTCTCTCAAATAACAGGCGAGGATTATTCCTTTTCAGGCATAGCCCTCTGAGTTTTTATTCTCTGGGAGAGGTTCCTGATAATACCTTCAGCATCGGGCAGGTCTTCCTCGATATCCTCTTCTTCTTCGAGCAAGCTCATCACCGACCTCAACAATCTTTCCTTATCCACGGGCTTCTCAAAATAATCTGCGGCGCCAAACGTGGACAGAGCTTCCAGCCTGTATTGCGGACCGCGATAGAGGCCGGTCACGATGATCACGGGAACCCGGCCGTGGGTCTCTTCCGAAATTCTCTTCGTCAGGTCAAAGCCGTGTATTTTGGGCAGCATGGCTTCGAGGATGACAATGTCGGGCTTCTCTTCTTTGAATTTTTCATAACCCGATTGGCCATCCGAGGCTTTTATAATCTGGAACTTGCAAGGCTCAAGAAGACGGGCTAAATATTCCAGGCTTCCTTTATCATAATCAACGATCAGGATTTTTTTGTCTGTCATGAAGAGCGGGCAAATTGTAGCTTAAACCCACCCGCGTGTCAACGCAAGGACGCCAACGTGAGGTGAGGAATTGGGGGTGGGAAGCATCTCCGTTTCCGTGATAATCATGGAGCCCTTCAATATCACTAAAGAGTTTGGTGAAGGGAGCGAATCCCTTGA
>CAZKEW010000084.1:0-10085 GCA_964551885.1 uncultured Eubacteriales bacterium | reverse complement strand
CCTATTCTCCAGGCTAAATCTCTCGATGGTCGTTTCATCCCTTCACCAAGCTCTCTTGTGACATTGCATGGCTCCATGATCATCGCGGAAACAGAGATGCTTCCGAGACCGGCTCAGCTTGATTCCCTGCCCCTCCTGTGATAAATTGCGAAAAAATGCTTCATCAAAAATCAAGGAGGTAAAAAATCAGAATGAAAAACCGTTTCAAATTTTTAGCGGCTCTCATCTTTTGCTTGGGTCTTTTGGGGCAAAATCTGCCGGCCGACCCTCAAGGTCATTGGGAGTTTGGGTTCCATTATTCGAGATGGAGTATAAATATCTTGCGGTCAATCATCGAGAATGGCCTTAGTGAGGCCCTGGAAACAGATTTGAAAGGCAAGATTTTGGAGGATATTCAGAGTGATAATCCCACGCTGGTTGAGACAAGCTACAGCCAGGAAGTTGCATTCGACTCAAGCGGAGATAATTTTGGGTTTGAGATAAGGTGGTATCCTGGCGGACAAAACGGTTCCTTCAGCCTGGGGTTGTCTATCGAGAAAACAACGATGAAGGTTTCGCTGCCGGAAGTTTCGGCATCTTTAGCCCTCCGCGATGAACTGACCTCGAAGGCAGCAAATTTCAGTGGGGCAGCGAGCGGTGAATTCTTGATGAAGCCGCTATCCTTTCATCTAAGTTTCCGCTGGGACATAATTCCTTCCTCGAAAATCCATCCCTACATCACCTTCGGGCTGGGCGCAGCGACAGGCACAGCTTTGGAAGAGGCCAAGGTCAGCTATTCTTATTCTGGAGACCTGGTCATTTCGGGCGAGGGGCCGGAGCACTATGAAGATTCTGTAAGTAAAAACCTAAAACAGCTCAAGGATGAGCTTGAGGCAGAGGAAGAGGACTTTTTTCTGCCCGGTTTTGTTCCTTTTATCCAGCTCAATTTGGGCCTCAAGGGAGTTATTTCGCGGAATCTTCATCTCCTGGTCGATGCCGGAATCTGGAATGGATTTTTGATCAGGGGGGGCATCTCGATCCGTTTTTAAAAAGCCGAACAAGGCCTTACCCCCCCAAAGGAGGGAAAATTGAGAAAAAAGTTATTCTTGAGTTTTGTCTTTCTTTTTATAAGCACGAACTTTTATATTTTCTCCCATTTAGCTCAGCCGCCTAAAGGGCAGGAGGAACAGGCGCTCCTCTCCGGCCTGCATTCGATTTCCAGCCACAAGCTCCTCGACTATGTGAGAGAGCTGACTGCGGAGAAATACGGCGGACGCCTGACTGGCACAGAGGAATACAACGCCTGTGCGGAATGGGTGGCTTCGCTTTTGAAAAAATGGGGCATTGCTCCTGCGGGAGATAAAGGGAGCTATCTCCAGGCCTTCCCCAATCCTTATACGCTTGTTTTCAAAGACTGCGAGGCCTACCTCCACCTTCCAGTCAACAAGGATGCGGTGAAAAAATACTACCGCTACGAAGACGAATTCATCCCCGGCGGAACCTCAGGGTCGGGAGAAGTGACGGCCGAGGTCATCTTTGTCGGCTATGGGATTACCGCTCCAGAGATCGGCTATGATGATTACGCTGGCATCAACGTCAAAGGAAAAATTGTCTTGATGGAAAGGGAAGTTCCCGTTTCTCCAGATGAAAACCCCGAGCTTTTCAAGAAGTGGAGGCCTTATTCCTTCCATCAGTATAAGTTAGAAAACGCTGTGTCCCACGGCGCGAAGGGGATGCTCTACAACTACGGTCCTATCGCCAACCCCAATAATTCCTACAGCGAGGGTTTTATTTTTACCCATGTCGGCGATGCCGTTGTGGCGGATATTTTTGCGGGCACGGGGCGAACCCATAAAGAGACTGTGGATAAAATCCGCAAGGCCTTAAAACCTCAATCTTTTGCCACCGGAAAAACCTTCACTCTGAAGAACACGACTGAGCATCACCCGGAAGGCATCGGCTACAATGTCATCGGTCGCCTTGAAGGTACGGATCCGGCGCTCAAGGATGAAGTGATCATCCTGGGCGGCCACCTGGACCATGTCGGCCGCTGCTACGAGCTGATGCCCGGGGCCGAAGACAACGCCTCGGGCGTGGCTGTGATGCTTGGAGTGGCTGAAGCTTTGGCAAAATGCCAGATCAAGCCGCGCCGTTCGGTCGTCTTCCTTTTCTTTGGGGCAGAGGAGCAGGGAGTTGCCGGGTCTGAATATTATGTCGAACATCCGGCTTTCCCCCTGGAAAAGACGGCGGCTCTCCTCAATCTGGAGGGAGTAGGCTGCGGGGATAAAATCGATGTCTTGGCGGGCAAGAATTTTCCCGGGCTCTGGGGCTTTATCGAGAAAGCCAACGAGAAACATATTCACCGAATTGCCAATTCTTCGTACTGGGCCAATATCGCCCGCCCGCGAAACGATGCCGCCCGTTTTCTCTGGAAGAATGTCCCGAGCCTCTCTTTTGGCGCATCGGGCGCGAGGTCTTATTACCACATCACCAAGGATAATATCGACACCATCACTCCGGAGATTATGGAAGACATGGCCCAGCTTCTCTTCGTGGCTCTCCTGGATATGGGGGACGAAGATTCTTTGAATTTCCGCGAGTAAGAAGTGCGAGGGTATGCCTCATGAAGTTTTATCTTCCGACGGAAATTATCTTCGGCTCGGGAAAAATTTCCGAGCTGGGCCAGGTCGCCAAAGAAAAACTCTGTGCTTCCCGTCCTTTTCTGGTGACAGATAAGGGAATCCAGGAAGCAGGTATCGTGGAAAAGATAAGATCTCAGCTGCCCGGGATTCCCATCTTTGACGAGGTGGAGCAAAATCCCAGACATTCTACAGTCAATTGGGGAGGCGGGCTAGCCCGCCAGCTCTACCCGGATTTGATCATCGGGCTCGGCGGCGGAAGCCCCCTAGATGCGGCTAAGGCTATCGCTTTATTGGCGACAAACCCCGGCCGGATAGAAGATTACGAAGGCAAGGAGCAATACATATCTCCACCGCTTCAGGTGCTGGCCATCCCTACGACTTGCGGCACGGGAAGCGAGGTCACCTGGGTTTCCGTCATCACCCACACCGCCCGCAAATTCAAGATGAGCATTAAAGGGCCGCAGATGTTCCCGGCCGCGGCGCTTGTCGACCCGGACCTGCTCCTGACCCTTCCGCCGCGTCTTGTCGCCTCGACAGGACTCGACGCCCTCACGCATGCGGTTGAGGCTTATACGGTTAAGCCGGCCAATTTCATCACGGATATCTTTGCCCGGGAGTCGCTGCGCCTCATCTTCCGGCATCTTGAAGATGCTTGCCAAGATATCAGAGGGAATAACGAGGCGAGAGAAGGCATGATGAAGGCGAGCCTTCTCGCCGGGATGGCTTTTGGCAACAGCGACGTCGGCGCCGTCCACTGCCTTGCCGAGTCTGTGGGGTCACTCTATGATACCCCCCATGGAGTGGCCAATGCCGTCTTTCTTCCCTATGTGATGGAATTCAACCTCGATGTTTCTCTAGGCAAGTATGCAGAAATAGCCGCCATTGCCGGAATTAAGACTGAGAAGAAAAAAGAAGCGGCGCTCAAGCTTATCCAGGAAATCAAGCGTCTCTCACGCGCTCTTTCTATCCCCTCTTTCCACGACCTCGGAATCGATGAGAAGGACTTCGCCATCATCGCTCAAAAATCTTTTGAGAACAATTCGAACCCGTCCAACCCGCGTGAAGCGACGGCAGCGGATTATCTCACCATCCTCAAGAGGGCTTCCCAGCAGTAATCGAATCGGTGGCAACGCGCCGATCCCCGCTACGCCAGCAGCGGGAAAACTAAGACTCTTGATCATATCTGGGGCGGATACGACTTTAAATATGCAGTTCGACGATATCCTCGTCTTCTAAGGGAAAGTCTCGGTTTACCATTTGTCCCTGGAGGAGGTTCTTCCTCCAAATCCTGGCGTATTTCAATTTCTCCACAAAGTCCTTGTGGACGGCCCGAGCCGCGTCGTTCACGGTGCTTCCCTTTTTCAACGCAAACGGGTCATTGAAGTCTGCCTTCTTGCCCGGAGCTTTGCTGAAGACGCGGATGATATCGAGGAGGCAGAAGATCTTTTTTTTGAGTTCCTCGAGTCCGTCGCCCAGCACTGCAGAAACCGAGACAAAATTGAATCTGTCGCCGAAAAATTCTTGGAGAAGGGTGAAATTTTCCTCAGCTTGGGGAAGGTCGCATTTGTTGGCGGCGATGAGAGTTTTTTTGACAAAGGGCGCGCTTTCAGGAGGCAGAACAGGATTCTGGGAGAAGAGCTCCAGGCGTTTTTCCTTAAGTCTTAAAAGAAACGCTTCGAGCTTGGAAGCAGGATCTTCATCGGCAAGGTCCAGAACGAGAAGGACTCCATCTGCTGTTTTAATGAGTTCTACGAGTCCCGTCTCGATGTCATCTGGAACAATCGGCGGCGTATCCACAAGCTGAATCTTGATATTCTCGAACTTCATCATGTACGGGGAGGGGGAGCGCGTTGTGTAAGGATAGTCGCCGACCTCCGGCTGAGCGCCTGTCAGCGAAGCGACGAGCTGCGATTTCCCGGCGTTGGGCGGGCCGACGAGAACAACCTGCCCGGCACCTGTTTTTTCAACGTGGAAACTGGGGCCGTGCCGGGCGACCGCCGGCCTGGATTGAGCCTGAGATTTCAGCTTGGCCATTTTTGTCTTGAGCATGGCCTGAAGTTTCTCCGTTCCCTTGTGCTTGGGGATGGTCGCCATCATTTCCTCGAGGGCTTTGATTTTTTCCTGAAGAGTCTTCGCCTCGCGAAATTTTCTCTCGGCTTCGATATATTGAGGCGTCAGATTTGCCGGCATGTAAATCTCCTCGCCTGGGAATTATAATCGAACAGCTTCGTCTAATCAAAAGGTGACATTTCCGAGCTAAAAAAATACGAAAAAAAAGGTCTTTTTCCGGAGATGGCAAAAAATGACAAAAAGCGCAAAATAATGTGTTTTTTTCTTTACTCTACCACAATATTTCAGGTATAATATAACATAAATTCATGCCATTTTGGTTATGTTCTTGGCCTGGTAAAAAGAGGCCATCTTTTTTCTAAAATCACGCGAAAATGAAAGACAAAAAATATACCGCAGAAAGCATAAAAGTCTTAAAGGGTTTAGAGGCCGTCCGGAAGCGTCCCGCGATGTACATCGGGAGCACCGCGGTAGAAGGGCTTCATCATCTCGTGTATGAGGTTGTCGACAACTCTATCGACGAGGCCGTGGCCGGTTTCTGCAAGAACATCGACGTCATCATCCATGTCGACAACAGCGTCACAGTCATCGACGACGGCCGCGGCATCCCCGTCGAGATGCACAAGAAAGAGAAGAAGTCCGCGGCCGAGGTCGTCATGACCATGCTCCATGCCGGCGGCAAGTTCGACGACAAGACCTATAAGGTCTCCGGCGGCCTGCACGGCGTAGGAGTGTCCGTCGTCAACGCCCTTTCTAAGCGTGTCGACCTCGAGATCAAACGTGACGGCGGGATTTGCACGCAGAGCTATGAGCGCGGCATCCCCGTGGCCCGGCTCAAGCAGGTCGGCAAGACCAAGAAGACCGGCACCAAGGTCACCTTCTGGCCCGACGACGAGATCTTTGATACGACAGAGTTCAACTTTGAGATTCTGACCCAGCGGATGAGAGAGCTGTCGTTCCTCAACCGCGGCATCCGTATTGCGATCACCGACGAACGGGTCAACAAGAACCACGAGTTCCAGTACAAAGGTGGTATCGTCGAGTTCGTCCAGTTCCTCAACCAGAACAAAACCGTCCTCAATCCGCGGCCGGTCTATTTCGAAAGCCAGAAAGACGACATCATAGTCGAGCTGGCGTTCCAGTACAACGCCGGCTACACCGAGACGATCTTCACCTTCGTCAACAACATCAACACGACCGAAGGCGGCACCCACCTCATCGGCTTCAAGTCGGCCCTGACCCGCTGTCTCAACAACTACGCCGTGGCCAATAACCTGTTCAAGGACCTGAGCGCAGGCTCGCTTTCCGGAGACGACACTCGGGAAGGATTGTGCGCCGTGCTCAGCGTCAAGATGCGCGACCCGCAATTCGAGGGCCAGACCAAGACCAAGCTCGGCAACTCCGAGGTCAAGGGCATCGTTGAATCCCTGGTCAATGAACAGCTTACGGCCTACCTCGAAGAAAACCCGACCAACGCCAAGCGCGTTATCCTCAAGGCCTTGGACGCCGCCCGCGCTCGCGAGGCAGCCCGCAAGGCCCGCGACCTAGCCCGGCGTAAGAGTGTGCTCGGGTCCTCCTCGCTCCCCGGTAAGCTGGCGGACTGCCAGGAGCGCGACCCTGCCCTATCCGAGATCTTTATCGTCGAAGGCGATTCCGCGGGCGGCTCGGCCAAGCAGGGGCGTGACCGCCGCTTCCAGGCCATCCTGCCCCTAAAGGGCAAAATCCTCAATGTCTGGAAGGCCCAGCCGGATAAAATCTTTAACAACGACGAGATTGGAATGATGATTGCCGCCCTGGGCATGAGCATCGGCGAAACAGAGTCCAGTATGGATAAGCTCCGCTATCACAAGGTCATTATCATGACCGACGCCGACGTGGACGGCTCGCACATCCGAACGCTGCTCATGACCTTCTTCTACCGGTACATGAAGCCACTCATGCAGCAGGGATACCTGTATATCGCTCAGCCGCCTCTCTACAAGATCTCCCGCGGCAAGGAGGTTCTCTACCTCAAAGAGGAGCGGGCTTTCGAGAAGTGGATCGTCAAGAAAATCTCCGAGGACTTCAAGGTCCGAGTGAAGAACCGCAAGGAGATCTTCGAAGGAGAGAAATTCCGCAAGCTCTTCCTGCGGATCATGCAGAAAAAAAACTACATCCAGCTCCTGGAGCGCAAAAACTTCCCCTTCTTCCTCATCGAAATCCTGATCCGCGAGGGTGTGGACAGCCTGGAGTTTCTCCAGGACAAAAAGGCCATGAAGCGGATCAAATCGCTGATTGAAGCCAAGGGGCTTCAGACCGAGCTCACCCAGGACGAGGAATACGAGGCCTACGAGCTTGGAATCAAGTTCCAGGTCAATGGGATGGCCATCACCTGCAAGGTCAACCTGGCCCTGATAGATTCCACCGAATATAAAAATCTCTTCAAGATTTTCAAGGAGCTCGAGGAGTTCCGGCCGCCCTATGAAGTCCTCGGCGACAACGAGACGGTCTTAATCGAAAACGAGAACAAGCTTCTCGACTACCTCCATGAGAAGGGAAAGAAGGGGGTTGCCATCCAGCGCTACAAAGGCCTGGGCGAGATGGCGCCGGGGCAGCTCTGGGAGACCACCATGAACCCCGAGAACCGGGCGCTTCTCAGAGTCTCGATCCAGGACGCCGTCGAGGCCGACAAGGTCTTCACTATTCTCATGGGCGACGAGGTCGAACCGCGCCGTTCGTTCATCGAGTCGAACGCCGTCCTGGCCACCAACCTCGACATTTGACGGGATCTCTCCAAAGGACCTAGCCGATGACCTTCCCGGAAAAAGACAAAGAAAAGGACAAAGACAAGGGCGAACAGCGCCCCCTCCCGCCGGCGGCAGCCGACCTGTCCATAGTCAGCCTCGAGGAGGAGATGAAGCGATCCTACCTCGACTACGCCATGAGCGTCATCATCGGCCGCGCCATTCCCGACATCAAAGACGGCCTGAAGCCCGTCCATCGCCGTGTGCTCTACGCCATGTACGAGACGGGGACGATGTACAACAAGCCTTACAAGAAGTCGGCCCGTATCGTTGGAGATGTCATCGGCAAATACCACCCCCACGGCGACCAAGCTGTCTATGACACCCTGGTCCGCATGGCCCAGGACTTCAGCCTGCGCTATCTGCTGGTCGACGGGCAGGGTAACTTCGGCTCGATCGACGGAGACCCGCCGGCAGCCATGCGCTACACCGAAGTCCGCATGACGAAGCTCGCCGGAGAGATGCTGGCCGATATCGAGAAGGACACGGTCAACTTCGTCCCGAACTACGACGAGAGCCTGACCATGCCCGAGGTCCTGCCGGCGAAGTCCCCGAACCTCCTGGTCAACGGCGGGTCGGGCATCGCCGTAGGCATGGCAACCAACATCCCGCCGCACAACCTCGACGAGGTCTGTGATGGTCTGATCTACCTCATCCAGCACCCGAACGCCTCGCTCGACAAGATCGTGGAGTTCGTTCCCGGCCCCGATTTCCCGACAGGCGGATACATCTTCAACCGGCAGGGGATCCGCGATGCCTACCGCGACGGCAAGGGCGTCATCCAGATCCGGGCCAAATCCATGATCGAGCATGGAGACAAGGGCGAGCGCGAGCGCATCGTCGTCACCGAGATTCCCTTTGCTGTCAACAAAGCCCGCCTCCTGGAAAGCATTGCCGAGCTGGTCAATGAGAAGAAAATCGAGGGGATCGCCGACATCCGCGACGAATCGGACCGCGAGGGGATCCGCATCGTACTCGAAGTCAAGAAGGGCGAACTGCCCGAGGTTGTCCTCAATAATCTCTACAAGCACACCGCGCTCCAGACTTCGTTCGGGATCATTCTGCTGGCCATCGTCGATAAGCAGCCCAAGATGTTGAGTTTGATCGACATCATGAAATATTTCATCTCCCACCGCCAGGACGTCATCCGGCGCCGGACGCGGTTCGACTTGAAGAAGGCCGAGCACCGGGCCCACATCCTGGAGGGCTTGACCATCGCCCTCGACCACCTCGACGCCATCATCAAGCTCATCCGCACTTCGAAGAACGTGGATGTGGCGCGGCAGGGGTTGATGGACCGGTTCAAGCTGACCCAGATCCAGACTCAGGCCATCCTGGAGATGCAGCTCCAGCGCCTGACCCACCTCGAGCGCGAGAAGATCGCCCAGGAGTACAAGGAGATCAAAGCCCTTATCGTCAAGCTCCGCAAGATCCTCGGTTCGGAGAAGCTCGTCCAGGAGATCATCATCAACGAACTCAAAGAGATCAAAGAGCAGTATGGCGACGAGCGGAGGACCGAGATCCGCGACGAGGTCGTTTCGGACCTCCGGCCTGAAGACCTCATCAAGGAGGAGGACGTCGTCGTCATGACGACCCAGTCCGGCTATACTAAAAGAACTTCCCTTTCCTCCTATCACTTCCAGATGCGCGGCGGCAAGGGCCGCAAGGGCATCTCGATGAAAGCCGAGGATGTGGTGGAGAATGTCTTCGTCTGCTCAACGCATTCCTACTTGCTCTTCTTCACGAACACGGGCCGCGTTTATTGGCTCAAAGCCTTAGAGATCCCCGACGTCGGCATCTCAGGGAGGGGGAAAGCCATCGCCAACCTCATCGAGTTTCAGCCGGGTGAGATGATGACTTCCGTCCTTGCCGTCAAGGACTTTACCGAGGACAAGTTTATCGTCATGCTGGCCACGAACGGCCTGATTAAAAAGACGCGCCTCGATGATTTCCGCAACATCCGGCGCGGCGGCATTATCGCCATGAGCCTGCGGCGCAAGAGCCAACTCATGTGGTCCCGCCTCACGGACGGCAAGCGCGATATCGTCATCGCCACGAAGCACGGCAAGGCCATCCGCTTCAGCGAAAAGGACATCCGGCCCATGGGTCGCACGGCGGCGGGCGTGCGGGCCATAACCCTGGCTAAGAAGGACGAGGTCATCGGCCTCGTCGCCATCGGAGAGGAGGACAAGTTCATCTTCACGGCCAGCGAAAAAGGCTACGGGAAGAAGACCGAGACGGGTCTCTACCGGAAGCAGCGCCGCGGCGGCAAGGGCCTCATCAACCTCAAGATCACGCCCAAGATCGGACCCGCCGTGACTGTGTTGGGCGTCGCCGAGGACGACCTCCTCATCGTTACGGTGAGCGGCAAGGTCATCCGCATCAAGACCAAGCAGGTGAGACCGGTGGGCAGGGCCACCCAGGGCGTCCGGCTCATCCACCTGGATCAAGGGGACAAAGTCTGTTCCCTGGCCAAAGCCGAAGAGAGCTAAACCTCCGTCTCACCGCATAAGGAAGCATCCCAAATTCCGTGATTATCAAGCAGTTTTCTGAAGTGGGTCCTGTCACGGCGCGTCCCCGTCCGTCCTCGCTAAAGACCCCCCCCACCCGC
>CAZKEW010000083.1:8858-10204 GCA_964551885.1 uncultured Eubacteriales bacterium | reverse complement strand
AATTTGGAATTTGAAAACTAACCGCCGCTTCCCCTCTCCCATCTTCATCCTCCTCATCATTCTAACTTTGGCGGCCATTCTGCGACTGCAGCGCATCAAAGCCGACCCCCCGCCCCTATTCGTCCATCTGACTCAGAGCGCCGGCGTTTATTTTGACGAGGGGATGTACTGCCACAATGCCAGAAACAAGATTCTTTTCGGCACCTGGGTCATGGATGACTGGAACCCGCTTCTTTACAACGCCATTTTAACCGGAATCTATTACGCCGGGTTCAAGCTTTTCGGGATAACCATCGTTACCGTCAAAGTCACCAGTATTCTCTTCGGTCTCCTGGGCATCGCATTCCTTTATTTGGCCATTCGGCGTTACCTCTCCGAATCCTCTAGCCTCGGCATCGCCTTTCTCTTCGCTATTGACTATTACTGGACGATGCACAACCGCATCGGCCTTCTCGAAAACTTTTCTGCCCTTTTTTTCATTCTCAGCTACTATTTCTTAGTCCGCGCCAAGGAAAAGGCCTGGAATATGGTGCTCGTCGGAATCTGCGTCAGCCTGACGGTGCTGTCCAAATACCTCTTTTTCTATTTTTTCCTCACAGCCTCGATCGCCGTCATCTATAACGCCTTGCAGGAACAGAAACGGCACCTTATCTTTAAATTCTATGCCGGCTGCTTTTCCGTCCTGGCCCTCTGGTTTTTCTCCATTTACCTTCCGTTTTCTTCTGCTTTCCGAAAAATCGGCAGCGGCTGGGCAGACCTTTCCTGGCCGGAGAATGTGGGCCAGGTCTTTTTTAATATCTATCGCAACACCTTGCCCCGATACATGAGCCTCATCCCGCTGCTTTTCATCGTCGGCCTTTTATTCTCCGCCATGGTGCTCGTGAGATTATGGAAAAAGAATCCGCGGCCCGACATCCTGGAATTATTTCTCCTTCTTTGGATCGTGGGAACTTTCTTCGAAATCGCCATCTTGAACTACCAGCCGCTGCGCTACTATCTGCCGATCGTCCCAGGGCTTTTTCTGGCTCTCTCCCTCGTCATAAAAAACCGAGTTTGGCTCCAGGAGCATAAGAAGGAAATCCTCTGGATCTTTTTGCTGCTGGCGGCAATTTTCTATCGTTTCTGGATCGGCCTCGTCAAGTGGCCGTCAGCCTTTCTCGCTTTCAACTACCCGGTCGTCAGAATCCTTCTCTATCCCGCTCTCATTCTAATCTTCTTGATATGGCTGAAGAAGAACCGCCGGCTGGAGGTCGTGGGAGGTCTTTATATTCTATGTTCCCTGGCGCTCTCCTCGCTCTTAGTCTATTACGCCCAATTCTACCGTTTTCCTGAGTATAAGCTCGAAA
>CAZKEW010000083.1:0-8758 GCA_964551885.1 uncultured Eubacteriales bacterium | reverse complement strand
TCGCTCTTAGTCTATTACGCCCAATTCTACCGTTTTCCTGAGTATAAGCTCGAAAGCGCCGCCGCCCGCCTCCGGAATCTTCCGCCGGGTTCTGTCCTGATGGGAAACGAGGCCCCCCGGTTGGCCCTGGAGACGAAGTTCAAGTCCTTTGTCGCTTTCGAAGGCTGGTTCAACGATGAGGATCCCTTCCGCATCCACCGGCCGACGCATCTTCTTGTCCTGGATAGATTTTGGGGAGGGGAGCTCGTCTGGATTCAAAAGCGATTCCCGGAAATAGCGGCCGACCTGACGCTGTACCGGAGATTCCCCATCTGGGATACGACCATCTCCTTTTATAAGGTCAAGTATCCCCCTAATTACTGACCGGCCTTTCCCCGCCCTGAGATCAAACCAATGGCTTCTCTTATATTCAAGAATCTCTCATCTTTTCATCTTAAAGCTGCCATTCATACTTATAATTCGCTCTCCATAGGTCAATTCGAGAGAAAGGGTCGAAATCAAAAGGGGTGGCACCTCGGGGAACGTCCCCCAGCCAACTCTTGACATCGCCGGCGGAGTTCTCACATACTCAAGGCAATGAAAAAAAGGCAGACGGCCATTGCCATCGCCGTTTTTTTTATCCAGGCCTTCGGGATAGCTCTTTTTCTTCACATCTATCTCCAGAGCGCTCGGTTTACGATTCTCGACCATTCTTACCGCTTCAGCCCACTGCTTTTTCTTTTGTGGCTGGCCGCCTTCAGTATCATTCTTTCAGCCTGGATATTTCTTTCGCGCTGGGAGGCCAAAGTGGGGACAGTTCTCGATGAGAACCGTCCCCTCGACCTCGATTCGGCGCGCTGGCAGGGGTTTTTAGCTTTCCTTCCCTTTAGCTTTTTTCTTCTCAGCCCTTGGCTTCTTCATTTTTACGCGACCCGCGATGACTTCAGAGTCCGGATGCGGCTCCTCGCTTTATTTATCCTCCTCGCTGTCATCTTCCTGACGCTCGCCGCGCGCGGACGCCTTTCGAAAAAGAGGCCGCCTCTCTTCGAAAAAGCGGAAGCGAAATTTAGCAGCCTCTCCATTCGCCAAAGGCTCGTGATTCTATTCCTCGTCTCCTTCTTTATCTATCAAGCGGCCGCTTTCATCCTCGTCTCGGAGGGGATATCTTTTTCCGGCGACGAACCTTATTATCTTATGACGACCCACAGTCTTCTCCAAGACGGGGACATCAACTTGGCCAACAATTACGCCCGGCAGGACTATTTTTCTTTCTACTCCAAGAAGGATCATCCTCGGCTCAAGCTTGGGATCTACGGCCGGTACGGCCGCAAAGGGAGCGACTATATTTATCCCATCAACCTTCCCGGTATCTCTGTCCTGATGCTTCCCTTCTACTGGCTAAGCGGGTTCTTTTCAGGAAAAGCTCTCACTTTCATCCTCAAGGCAAGCATTTCTTTTTGGGCCTCACTCGTCGGGCTCCAGGTTTATCTTTACGCAAGAGATCTCTGGCAAAAAGAACGGCTTTCCCTCGGCCTCTGGGCCCTCTTTTCGTTCAGCTCGCCTATCTTTTTCTATGCCGTCCACCTCTACCCCGAAATTCCTATCGCCCTATTCTCTCTTTATGTTTTCAGAAAAGTCACCGCCGGACCTCCTCTTTCCATTTTCCAGATGATTCTTGCCGGCTTCCTTCTCGGCCTCTTCCCCTGGTTCGGCCTGAAGTATAACTTCCTCTTCTGGCCCCTCTTTTTTGTTTCGCTTTATTTCCTCATCAAAGGGCACAAGGCAGGACGCAAAATCTTGGCCTTTGCGGCCTTGCCCCTCGTTTCCATGATTCTCTTCTACATCTTCGTTTATGGCCTCTACGGGACATTCTCTCCCCTCGCCGTCTACGAAGGGGTGATGACGCCAGACAGGACAGAAGCTCTCAAACAAACTCTCCTCAACATTCCTCTCCGGGCCCGCGTGGAAACTTTTCTGGATTATTTCCTCGACCAGCGGGATGGACTCCTCCTCTACTCGCCGCTCTATCTTTTCGCCTTCCTGGGGCTTGTGGAAATATACCGTCGGAGGAGAAATTTTTTTTGGTGCCTCCTCCTCATCAGCCTTCCTTTTCTCCTCAATTACGCGTTCTTCACCCACCGCCAAGGAGCTTGCCCTCAGGGCCGCGTCCTGACTCCGGTTTCCTGGATCGCCGCCATCGCCCTGGGCTATTTTCTCGTCCATAACCGCAAAAAAATCTTTGTCTTTCTTTTCGGTGTAGCTTCGGCCGCAAGCTTCATCATCGCGGGAATTCTTCTCCGCCATCCTTCTTTCCTCTACCAGCCCACCACACACGACTTCACCTCCCGGCCCGGAGAGCTTTTTGTCTATCTCAGCAACCTTCATTTTTTCCTGCCCCCCTTTCTGCCTTCTTTCATCAAAATCGACAACACGCGTTATTGGCCCAACTATATCTTGGTATTAGCGCTTCTTCTTTTCATCCTGGCTTATAGTGTTTCGCGAAAACAGACTCAACTCGGCCGGGCTATCCCTTTTCTCTTTGCCTTCACCGCTCTTCTCTCGAGTTTTTTCCTCTGGGTGCTGTATCCCCGGAGCACGCTTTCCCCCACCAAGACGATCCGTTATTCGCCTCAGAAGGCCCTCGGATTCTCCCTTTTTCCGGTCGGAAAAGGGGTCATTGCCAAAGAAAGCGGGGACTTCTATCTCCATTTTGAAAAAAGCTACAAATTTATCTTCGCCTCCAGGACAAAGCTCGGGAAGGTCAAGCTCTTTTTTGGGTCGGATAAAGGCGAGTACGAGGTCAGGATAGCCTTTTTCGACCTTCCCGCTTTTGAAGGAAAAACGTCCTTTGAGACAAAAGAGGTGATTCTCGAGCCCGCCGCTTTCTATCCCCTCAAAAATCTCTTCCTCTACGAGATCAACCTCAGCCTCATCCATCGCACTTCAGAATCCATGCTTGTCGACCCTTATTGCTTCCAGGTCATTCCTGGGAAAGAATGAAGCGGGGGTAAGCATCGAGCTCAAGGGGCGAGCCTAACTTTTTTCTCGTTTTTAATTTCTCAACGGCCAGGGCAGCCACCATGGCGGCATTATCCGTGCAGAACTGGGGAGAGGGGATAAAAGCGCGAAGACGGCTCGACCGGGCCAGATCCTCAAACCGCAGCCTCAGCCTTTTGTTGCGGGCGACGCCGCCGCAGAGGATGAGGGCGACTGGTTTGTGCTGCTGGACGGCCAGGGAGAGGTTCTCGATGAGAGCGCGGACGACGGCTTCTTCGAAGCTGGCCAGAAAATCGCCAAGATGAGGCTGGTTTCTGGACATCTTCGTCTCCTCGATCCACTTCAGGGCGGCTGTCTTGAGGCCGCTGAAGCTGTAGTCTAAGCTTGAATCCTTCATCCGCGGCAGGCTGAAAGCGAATTTTTCCGGGTCGCCGGCCGAACCCATTTTTTCGATGATCGGCCCCCCCGGATATCCCAACCCTAAGAATTTGGCGATCTTGTCCAGGGCCTCGCCGGCCGCATCGTCCCGCGTCCTTCCCAGGAGCTTTGAATGAAGTCTTTTTTTTTGAAAAAACAAAGACGTATGCCCGCCGGAAACGACGAGCGCCAGCGCCGGAAATGGGATCTCGGGATTCTCGAGGAAGGCCGACTCCATGTGGGCCTCGAGGTGGTCGATGCCGACAAGCGGTTTCTTGTAATAATAAGCCAGCCCCTTGGCGAATGAAAGGCCGACAAGAAGAGAGCCGATGAGGCCTGGTCCCAGCGTGACGGCATAGGCATCAATTTTGTCGAGGGAAAGAGCAGCCCGACGCAGGCACTCGCCGACAACGTATCCAATGGAGTGGAGATGCTGGCGCGAAGCAAGCTCCGGAACAACGCCCCCATAAGGAGCATGGATTTCGTCCTGAGAGAGGACAACGTTCGCAAGAATTTTCCGCTCAGCCGTCAAGACCGCTGCGGCCGTCTCATCGCAAGAGGTTTCGATCGCCAGGATTTGCATCACGCCTCACCGCTTAAAAAACGGGGACGGTTCTCCGGGAGAACCGTCCCCTCTTATTTTTCTGGCTTCTCTTCGCCATGCCGCCAGGCTCTTCGAAAACGGCGGCCGGGCGATTCCGCGCTCGCTGATAATGGCAGAAATCAATTTCGCGGGAACAACATCAAACGCCGGATTCCGCACCTGGATGTGAGGGAGGGTTATAACGCAGCCGCCGACTTCTCTGACTTCCTGGGGCGGCCTTTCCTCGAGGGGTATTTCCTCGCCCTTCCGCAGGCTGAAGTCGAACGTATTGAGCGGAGCAGCTATATAAAAGGGAAGGCCGTGGTGTTTAGCCAAGACCGCCAGGGAGTATGTCCCGATTTTATTGGCGGCATCGCCGTTGCGAGCGATGCCGTCTGCGCCTGTGATAGCCAGTTGAATCTCGCCCTTTTTCATCAGCCACCCGGCCATGTTATCGGTGATCAACGTCATCGGGATGCCGAGCTTGTCAATCTCCCAGGCAGTCAGCCTGGCTCCTTGAAGAAAAGGCCTGGTCTCGTCCACAAACACATGGATTTTTTTCCCCTCCTCAAAGGCCGCCCTGATGATGCCTATGGCAGTCCCGTAGCCGGCTGTGGCCAGCGCCCCGGCGTTGCAGTGTGTAAGGACAGAATCGCCGTCTTTGATCAAGTCCTTGCCGAAAAACCCGATTCGCTTGTTCGTCTCCACGTCTTCTTCTTCAATGGCCAGGGCTTCGCGGACGAGCCTTTCTCGGAGCTCGTTGAGGCTCAAGCGCCTGCTCTCCCCAAAAAGTCTCTTCATTCTCTCCAGCGCCCAGAAGAGGTTGCGCGCGGTCGGCCGCGTTCTGGCGAGCCGCTGGCAGATTTGGTTGAATCTCAATTCAAGGTTTTCATCCGGCGCGGCTTTTAGAACACCAAGCGCCACTCCAAAGGCGGCCGCCACACCGATAGCCGGAGCGCCGCGTATGACCATCTTCTCGATAGCCTCTGCCACTTCTTGATAATCTTGGCACTCGAGGTAAATTTCTTCAAACGGAAGCTTCCTTTGGTCGACTATGATGACTCTGTCGTTTTTCCAGGCGATCGTCGGCAGCATTGCACTCCTCTCTATTTGATTTCGAGCAATGCGAGAAAGGCCTCTTGCGGAATCTCCACCCGGCCGATGACCCTCATCCGCTTTTTGCCTGATTTCTGTTTCTCCAGCAGCTTCATCTTCCGCGTATAATCCCCACCGTAGAGTTTGGCTATGACATCCTTGCGGAATGGCTTAATTGTCTGCCTGGCGATGATGCGCTTGCCCAACGCGGCCTGAAGCGAGACTTCAAACTGCTGGCGGGGGATGGCCTTCCGCAAACGCTCGACCAGAGACTTCCCGATTGGACAGGCTTTGTCCTTGTGGACGATAAGCGACAAAGCATCCACCTCTTCCCTGTTGATCAGGATGTCCAGCCTGACCAAAGGAGCTTCCCTGTAGCCCACGAACTCATAATCCATGGAAGCGTATCCCTGGGATATGGATTTCAACTGGTTATAGAAATCAAAGACGACCTCGTTAAGGGGAAGAATATAGGTCAGGAGAACCCGCTCGGAGCTGATGTATTCGAGCTTTTTCTGCTCGCCCCGGCGGCTTTCGAGCAGCTTCAGCACGGCGCCGAGATACCTGTCAGGAGTGAGGATGATGGCTTCGATGGCAGGCTCCTCGATCTTCTGGGTCTCGTGCGGCGGCGGAAGCTCGGAAGGGTTGTGGATCTCCACCGCTTTTTCATCCTTAGCGGTGACGCGGAAACTGACGCTGGGGGCCGTAGTGATAAGGCTCAGGTTGAATTCCCGCTCGAGCCTCTCCTGGATAATTTCCCGGTGAAGGAGGCCGAGGAACCCGGCCCGAAATCCTAAGCCCAAGGCCGGAGAATTTTCGGGTTCGTAGTTGAAGGAGGCATCATTGAGACGTAATTTTTCCAGGGCATCCCGCAGGTCCTCGATGTTGCTTTCGCCGGCGGGATAGAGCCCGCAGAACACCATGGGCTTGGCTTCCCGGAACCCGGGCAGAGCAGCGGCTGTGCGCCTGTTTTTCTCTGTCACCGTATCTCCGATGCGGGCATGACTCAACTTTTTGATCCCGGCAATCATATACCCCACTTCCCCGGTCAAGAGAGCTGAGGTCTTGACGAGCTTGGGCGTGAGGTAGCCCAATTCCTCCACTTCGTAGACTGCCTGGTTGGACATGAGCTCGACCTGGCATCCGGTGCGCATGACGCCGTCGATGATGCGGAGCAGCACCACGACCCCGCGGTAAGGATCAAACCAGGAATCAAAAAGAAGGGCTTTCAGCGGCGAAGCGGGGTCTCCTTTTGGAGGCGGGATTCTCTCGACGATGCTTTCCAGGATTTTGTCGATGTTGAGCCCCTTCTTGGCGCTGACCAGGATGGCCTCATCCCGCGGCAGGCCGACAATATGTTCCATCTGCTCCAAGGTCTGCTCGGGGTCAGCCTGGGAAAGGTCAATCTTGTTGATTACGGGGATAAGGACAAGGTCGTTCTGGATAGCGAGATAAGCGTTGGCCAGGGTTTGGGCTTCCACTCCCTGGGAGGCATCGATGACGAGGAGAGCCCCTTCGCAGGCGGCCAGGCTCCGGGAGACTTCGTAGGAAAAATCCACGTGGCCGGGCGTGTCGATGAGGTTGAGGATATACTCTTCGCCCGACGGCCGGACAAACCGGAGGCGGGCCGTCTGCGCCTTGATGGTGATCCCGCGCTCCCGCTCCAGGTCCATCGTGTCAAGCGTCTGCTCTTTAAGCTCGCGGGCCGGAAGCGCGCCCGTGATCTCGAGGAAGCGGTCGGCTAAGGTGGACTTGCCGTGGTCGATGTGGGCGATAATCGAGAAATTCCGGATTCTTTCCATCGGAAAAGTATGATGGCAGAAACCCCCCTAAGAGTCAATTTAAGGAGGACGAGGTTAGCATTTTCAAATCCGTGATGTTGGGAGGGCTGAAAAGGATTCGCTCCCAGCTGAGATTTTTCACGCCATGAAAATTTTAGCTTTTTCGGCGGCTGCGTAACTCCGCACGACTATTCTTTACTCCACACAGGAGTTTCGCGCCATCTGAAGGCGAGTATGAATGAGACTTGGCGTGCTCAGACATACTTCGCCGGCCTCCGGCTTCCCTCAAAACCTAAAATTTTCAGGCTAAATCTCGCATGGTCGCTTCATTCCTTTCCGGCCCTCCCAATATTCTCATTACAGAAAAATAAATGGTTCCTCATCCCGAGCCTAACTTGACTTTTGGGGATAACTAAAGTACTTTTTGTGTATCATTTGAGAATATTCTCCGGTGTGATTTGAGGATAAATCCTCAAAGGAGGTTTTTATGTTTTTGTTTGGACCGGTCGGACCGACAGAGCTGCTTCTGATTCTTCTCATCGTGGTCATCATTTTCGGCGCCCGGCGCCTGCCCGAACTCGGAAAATCCCTTGGTGAAGGCATCAAAAATTTCCGGAAATCCATCGGCGGTAAAGATAAAGAGCAAGAAGAAAAGAAATCTGAATCCGAAAAGACCCATCCTCCTTTCAAGGAAGAATGAGACGGACACTCGAAAAGCTTGCCCAGGAGCGCCAAGAAAAAGAAAATGATTTTGCCCGGAAACTTGAAGCGATAAAGAAAAAAAGTCAAAACGCATCGTTCTTTCACAACCTCACTTCAATCAAGGACATTTTTGCCGGGCTCACCGACCTTATCGAGCTCCAGGCTTCCCTAACCGACGCCAAAGACAGGGAATGGGATGCCCTGGGCAGCAACCACGTCGGCATCATCTTCAAGAGCATGGAATGGCGCGTCGATAAGCTGGTCGCCGAATATGAGGATGTGAAAATCCTGATGAAAAAATTCATCCTCTTGCGGGAAAAACTCACCCAGCTCCTGGCTGTCCTGGAGGAAAAGAAAATGCCGACACCGGCAGAAGTCCGTGAGATCCTCGAGCCGCTGGAAGACTGGCGGTATGCGGGTTTTGAAAACCGTTTCCGCGGCTATGAGGAGGAGGTCAAGAAGCAACAGCGGGATTATCTCTCCTGCTTCCCTAAAGGAGGGGTTGTTCTTGACCTGGGATGCGGCCGGGGAGAATTCCTCGAGCTTCTCCGGGAGAACGGAATCGAGGCAGCCGGAGTGGACAGCAATTCCCAGATGGTCGATATCTGCCTGGACAAAGGTCTGCGCTGCCAGAAAGGCGACATCCTGGAGAAGCTGGCCGAATGGGCGGACGGCTCGCTGGCCGGGATTTTCTCCTCCCAAGTCATTGAGCATCTCTCCCCAGCGAATCTGAAAAGACTCATAGAGCTGTGTTACCAAAAGCTCAGCCCTTCAGGAGTGCTCGTCCTCGAAACCATAAACCCCGCCTCCGTCTTCACCCTTGTCGAGATTTACTATTTAGACCTTTCCCACCAAAAGCCCATCCATCCTCAAGCCCTCAAGTTTATGCTGGAAGCGGCCGGATTCGAGGATGTGGAGATCAAATACTCCTTTGCCCTGGAAACCGAACGGCTCAAAAATCTGCCCGGTGCCGATGAGCGCACCGCCATTCTGAATCAGAATATCGACCGCCTGAATGATCTCCTCTTTGCCCCCGCGAATTACGCCGCGATCGCCAGGAGGAAGTAAAGATGCCTTTGTACGCAGGGTTTGACCTTGGAGGGACTCAACTGAAGTACGGCCTGCTGGATGAGCGAAATAGACTTGTCTTCAAAGACAAAGCGCCGACACCGCCGAAAATTAAAGAGGTTGTCGAGCTATTCCG
>CAZKEW010000082.1:0-10216 GCA_964551885.1 uncultured Eubacteriales bacterium | reverse complement strand
CCTTCTGGAAAGGAATAAAACGCGGTATAAAGCCCACCTTTGTTTTTGATTCCAGGTTTACTTCTTACCCAAAACTTTCACAGCTGAACACCCAAGGCATAAAATTCATAACACTTCGGCGGCGGGGGAAGAATCTTTTGAACAAGATGGATGAGATCGGGTCATGGGAGAGGATCAATATCCCCCACGGGAAACGAAAATATCCCAACCCTCAGGTCTTGCAGTCCGTAATATCTCTTAGAGGTTATGAGGGAGGGTTGCGCCAGGTTATTGTCCGTGGTAATGGCCATGAGAAACCGTCGTTTCTCATCTCTAATGACTTCGATGCTCCAGTAGAACTGCTTGTCGGCAATTACGCCCGCCGGTGGCGTGTGGAAAATGGTATCTCTGAGGCCGTGAAGTTTTTCCACCTCAATGCGCTTTCTTCACCCATCCTGATTAAGGTCCACTTCGATGTTGTTATGACCATGGTGGCCGATACTCTCTACAATATGCTTGCTCAAAAACTGCGTGGCTTTGAACAATGCGATGCACCTAAAATCTATAGACATTTTGTTCGAGGCAAGGCAAACTTGAGTGTCAAGGAGGGGGAAGTTATCGTCTCTTATCCCCGGAGAGCGCATAATCCTATTTTGAGGACTGTTCCCTGGCAGCGTTTACCCCAATCACTTTCCTGGCTAGATGGGGCTAAACTCACACTAAGGTTTAATTGAATCATGAGAATCTTATATTCCTATGACGGTTAAAGCTCCGCGAAAATCGGTGATCAATATAAACCACATAAACATTATTAGCGCCGTCAATATCGATGCCGACAGGCCGGTATTCAGGGCTATTAACCAAAGATGAGTTGCTGAGATTGAGCGGGACACTCCATTCTTGGGTGCTGATGTCATATTTTGAGTAGAAAGCATCGCCGCTTGTGCTGCTGTAATACTCGGCCCAGACAACATGGAGATTCCCCGCTGAATCAACGGCTATCCTGGGAGCCCAGGAATCCACCCCGGGAGTGCGGGAGACATTGGCGGCTGCCCCCGCAAAGGTAGTAAAAGAAAAGAAGATAAAGATGAAAGCGAGTGAGCAAAGGAAAATTTTTGATTTAGACTTCATTTTCATCTCCAGCCGTTTATCTTCCCTGAGTTTCCAAGTATTGTCAAGCTATTGAAAACGAATAATCTTAAAAAGGCAAAGAAAATATGCTAATATTTAGTCGTTTAAAACCATGAAAAATGTCAAAATGGAGCGCCTTTTGCTCCTTTTCCTGACGCTCCTCTGGGTTTCCCGATTTTCCCCGGCAAACAGCCGAGGGCAGGGATCCGGCGAAAATTCAACTGCCCCATTTCGAGACTTACTCCAGGTTTATAAGAATGTCGAAGATCAGATTCCACTTTCCCCATTCAAGGCTTCAGCCGTGCCGCTTATCAAAAAAGACAGGGACGGCCGGGTTTGGGCTGCCTGGGAAGAGTGGGGGAATGACCAGAGCCGAATCCGAATAAGCCGGGTCCAAGAAGGCAGAATGGCCTCGCTCCAGACCATCGGCAGGCCAAAGGGATTCAATTTTTCTCCTGACTTCGCTTTCGATCAAACCCGTTCGCCCTGGGTCATCTGGGTGAACTGCTTCAACAAAGAGAACAGCATTTTTGTCCAAGAAATGCTCTCTCGAAGAACGTGGTCCCTCAACTCCGGCTCCATTTCGGCTATCACCAATCCAAGGATCATCTTTGACCGCGATAACGTTGCCTGGGTTTTTTGGAATGAGACAGACGACAAGAAGGGGGAGATATTCTATCGAATCTTTGACTGGAGGGAGTGGTCTCCCCGCAAGATCGTGCCTCAGGAGAATACGTTTCCCCCTTTGAACCCTGATGCGGCTGTCGATGGCCGGGGAACCCTCTGGCTGACATGGTCACGCTACGACGGCGAGGACTATGAAATTTATCTCTCCGGCTGGAATGGCCAAGCCTGGTTAAAGGAAGTCAAAATCACAAACAACAGGGAAAACGATACTTTCCCTTCCATCGCGCTGGGCCCGAATGATATCCCTGTCATCAGCTGGACCCAGACTTCATGGCAGGGAAATCAAATCTGCGCCAAGTATCTTGAAGGCACCCCGTCCTCTCAAGAAATCAAAATTTCTCATCCGGCCGAAGAGGCGGTAGTCTCCAGAATAGTCCGGGAAGGAGAAAAAATCGGAATCGCCTGGAAATCCATTTCCGGGATCAAAATAAAAGAATTTTTCCCCGACCAGCCGGAAGAGAGAGTCTCTTCGCTGTCGCCGCCTTCATCATCGCAAATCATCTATAACCCCTCCTTTGACGAAAATAAATATGTCGGCCTCGGAGACAGCATTACTTACGGGTACATGAACCGGCTGCCGGCCCCTGAGCTGGGATATATTCCGCGTCTGGACGCCATTCTCGACCAAAATTTCGGTCCGAGCCAAGTCATCAACGAAGGCATAGGAGGGGAAACGACGGTCGGCGGCTTAAGCCGCATTGACAGGGTCATCAGCACCCATGCGGCTAGATATATATTGATCATGGAAGGAACGAATGACGTTATCACCGGCGGCCTCTCGATGGACACGTCCGCTTTTAACCTCCGCGAAATGATCAGGAAGTGCCTCAAGGCGAGTGCCTTCCCCGTCATAGCCACTATCATTCCGCGGCGGGACTGGCTCTGGTCTTTTCAACTCAATCGCGAAAGGCATCTCTACTTGGTTGAAAAAATACGTCAAATCGCGGCTGAATTTCCCGTGCCTCTCGTTGACCAATATAGTATTTTTTACGATTATCCAAGCTCCGATGGCGGACTCCTCTTTCTTCTATCAAACGATCTCTTACACCCCAGCGAAAAAGGATACGAGGTCATGGCCGAAGCATGGTTCGGCGAGATCAAAAACTTTCCTTTTCCTCCGGTCAACATCCAGCTGACAGAAAGGAGCCCGGATGGGGATTTCTCTTATTCCCTAAGAAATGGCACTTCTTCAAGACCGCCAAAAAAGCCTTTCTTGTCTTCGAGCAAACCCAACGGAAACCTTCTTATCTGGAAGGATAACCCCAAGATTTTTGACAAAACAAAGATTTGGGCGTACAAGATCTACAGAATGAGGCGAGGTTCCCCCCAAGGCCGCTTCCGCTTCCTGGCCGTTGTTCGAGACCCCTTGAGATTTCTTGACAGAGGCGCCCATGCCTTTGACGAGTATATTTATGTTATCTCCACCCTCCGGGATGACGGAGTAGAAGGCCCTTGCTCTGAGCCGACCGATAAATAGAATTCCCTCATCTAGTGTATGTATCTATATTCCCGTGATTGTCTATCGAGCTTGGTCAAGGGATTTGCTCCCTTCCGAGATTTTTAACGCCATGAAAATTTGACAATTTCCATGTCCGAGATTATCCTTTAAGCACAAGACAAATTGGGAAGCCTGCCGATGAAATGTCCCAAATGCGAATCCGAAAATCCTGATAGCAGCCGGTTTTGCGGCAGCTGCGCTGCTCCGCTTACTCAGAAGGAGGTCCCATCACCCTCCCAGACAAAGACTTTGGAAGGCCTCGAGGGAGAGCTGGAACGGGGAAACCTCTTTGCCGGAAGGTATGAGGTCATCGAAGAGCTGGGCAGCGGGGGAATGGGCAAAGTCTACAAGGTCTATGACAAAAAAATAAAAGAAATCGTCGCCCTGAAGCTGATCAGGTCCGAGCTGGCCGCGAAGCCGAAGACCCTTGAACGCTTCCGGGAGGAAATCCGGTTGGCCCGCAAGATTATCCATAAAAATATCTGCCGGATGTACGACCTCCATGAAGAACAAGGAACGCTTTACATCACCATGGAGTATATTCCCGGCGAAGACTTGAAGAGCATGATCAGGATGATGGGGAAATTGAGCCCCGGGCAGGCAATTTTCATCAGCAAACAGGTCTGCGCCGGGCTGGCCGAAGCTCACAGGCTGGGAATCGTCCACCGCGATTTAAAGCCCAAAAATATCATGGTGGACCGGGAGGGAAATGCCCGGATCATGGATTTTGGATTAGCCCGCTCCCTCGAAGAGAAGGGAATAACGGGAGGCCGGTTCATGATCGGCACGGCAGAATACATGTCACCGGAGCAGGCAGAAGGCCAAAAGGCCGACAACCGGTCGGATATTTACTCCCTGGGAGTCATCCTGTTCGAGATGGTCACGGGAAGGCTCCTTTTCGAGGGCGAAACTGCTTTGAGCGTTGCGGTTAAACACAAGACCGAACGCCCGCCGGATCCCAAAAAGCTCAACCCCGAGATTTCTGAAGCTCTGGCGAGATTGATCCTGAAATGCCTGGAAAAAGACAAAGGGAAAAGGTTCCAGACGGCAGGAGCGCTTCTCGCTGAACTCGACGAAATAGAGAAAGAATTCCCAGGCGAAGAAAGGGTTTTTGCCCAGAAAAAGTCCAGCGTTTTGAGGGAGATCACCCAGCCTCTCGGGCGCAAAAAGGTCCTCATCCCTGTTTTCGCCGTCCTAACTGTAGCGATTGTGGCCTTCATTATTTGGCGTCTTCTCCCCCAGAAATCGCCTGTTTCTCTCCCCGCAGGCAAACCCTCTTTGGCTGTTCTCTACTTTAAGAATAATACGGGAGAGAAAGACTTAGACTTTTTGAGACAGGCTCTATCTGATAATTTAGTCCCGGAGCTGCGCCGTTCCCCGGGAAACCTGACCGTGCTCAGCACTGACTATATCGACACTATCCTCAGCAAGCTGGGGCTCGGGGAGGCTTCTGCTTACTCCTCAGAAGACCTTAAGGCGGTGGCCGCCAAGACGGGAGTCAGCCATATCCTGCTCGGAAGCTACCTCAAGGCCGCTGATAAACCGCGCCTCATCTATGAACTCAAATATGCCCAGACAGGAGAAGTCGTCGGGCAAGATGTGATAGACAGCCAAGAGGGAGAAGATTTCTTGCATATGACCGTGGAACTCGCCAAAAAAATTTTAGCCGACCTCAACCTTCCAGCAGAGCGCCGAGGCTCAAGGATCCCGACGCCATCCGACCTTGCCTACAAATACTACACCCTGGGCCGCAGCTCGGAAGGAAAATACAAAGCCGATGAAAAAATGCAGGATTTTATGGATGCTGTAGAGTGGTATAAGAAAGCCATTCAGAAAGACCCGGCTTTTGCCCTGGCGTATTGGGGATTGGGAGATGCCCACCAAACCCTTTATGTCAAAACCAAGAAATCAGAAAATCTGGAGCTAACGCTCCAATATTATGAACAAGCTTATCAAATGGACAGGTATTCGGCCGGGGCCAACGCCGGGCTGGGATGGGCTTGGTTTCTCAAAGGAAACAATGATAAGGCTTTTGAATACTTCAAAAAATCTTTCGATCTTGAGCCGGAAGACCCTTCCATCAATTACAACGTCGGCAGCTTTTTAAAGAGCATCGGTTTGCACGAACAAGCCATTAAGTATTATTCTAACGCCATTGATTCCGGCGAACCCTCCCTAAGTAATTATGGGCTCCGGGCATTAAGCTACGAACATATCGGAAAAACAAAAGAAGCCGTCGCCGACGCCAAGAAAATGATGGAATTAGAGCCGGAAGACTTGGGGGCAGAGCTCTATTATGCCCGCATGCTCATCATGCAAAAAAAAATCGACGACGCGGACAAAGAAATAGCCATCGTTGAGGACCTCGCGCCCGATATCCCAGAAATCAAATACACCAAGGCTCTCCTGTTGGCAGTCAGAGGAGAAAAAGAAAAAGCCCTGACCATGATTGAAGAAGCAAAGAAGGAGCCTTATTTTTATACTTATCTTCTTTCACGTGTCTATGCCATTCTCGGCCTGAAAGATGAAGCCATAAAAACTATTAAACTTGGGATAGAAAAAGGATTCCAGGAAATCCAGGAGTATCCGTACGATTATCCTTTCCTGGAGAACAGCTATTTTTACGATCCTCTCCGGGATGACCCCCGTTTTATCGAGATCCTCAGACAGCAGGAAAAGAAATATAATGAGAACCTGAGAAAATACGGGGCCTTATAAAATCGCCTAAAATCTTACGGCGCAAGAAAATCCGCAACTTTTTTTCCCCAGCTCAGTTTTTATATAAAAGGGAGGATGTATTATAATTATAAAATGAGGCTGAAAATCCTCCAAAATAAGCCTGAGCTTCTCAAACACGGGCTGAGTCTTCTCGCTTCTCTTGTCATCCATGCAGCTCTTATCTATTTCCTGGCCGTTTTCTTTGTCTCGGTCAAGATCATCGATTTCGGAACGCAAGTCATTCCTATTGTTATTGCGCCTCCGGAAAAGCTTCATTTGCCGAAGATCGAGGGCAATCTCCCCAATCCCCCTGGTTGGGAGGCAGAGTTTCCTGAGTTTCTCCCCAGAAGAACGCGCCCTCTTAGCAAACCCGCACCACCGCTTGCAGAAACAGGAGCCGGAGAAGGGGCTCAAGAGCCCTTCGCAAGCGTGCCTGTCGATCCAAAATTGACCTCAGGATTCAGCTTGGATCAGACGTTTCCGGAAAAGCCGGAGTCAGCTTCTGATAAAAACCTGCGTTTCTCCCTCCCCCTGGGCGCGAAAACCTCCCCAGGGAGCGTGGCCGCTATGAAGTCCCCGCCAAAAAGCGTGGACCTGAGGCAATATATTTACGGCGGGAAGCGTAGCGGCATCGGGTCGTCTTCCGGCGTCTATTACGGCGGGAAGCCCGGCGTAACTTCCCGGCGCGGTCGTTCTTCCGCGCCTCTTCCTGTCAAGAATTATGACCTTTCGCCCTGGGCACGAAATGTCGTCGAGCTCATTCAGAAGAATTGGACGATTCCTTCAACTCAATCTGCCGGTTCCGAAGACACCGTGGAGATTGCCGTCGTCATCCTTAAGAACGGAGAGATTTCCTCGGCCGAGATCATTGTCCCTTCGGACAACAAGAGCTTTGACCAAGCTGCGCTCGAAGCCGTCGAGGTGAGCTCCCCTCTCCCCCCATTGCCCGACGATTTTCCCGCAGCGAGCCTCGAAATCTCTTTTGTTTTTTCAAAACAATGGTAAAAAAAATTGCCCTGTTCCTTTTGCTGATTGCTTTTGCCGGCTCGGTCTTCGCTTCAGACTGGAGAACTGAAGTGGCGAATTTCCTTAGCGCTGCGCCGGGGAATGACTACCGGTCCGCCGCGACTTACATCGAAGGCCTCTTCGACTCGCTCAACGATGAAGACAAACCTGTAGCCTGCGGGTTGTTGGCCTACCTCTACAGCCGGCTGGCAGACAGAAATAGTGAGTACCAAAAGCTGGGCGAATATTTTGAAAAATACGGACTCCTCGCAATGGGGTATAACTTCTTGCCTCTTTCTGCGCGGGCTGATATCGCCCAGTATTTAAGAGCCTGGCAGCTCCGATACCCCTGGGTGCTCAAGATCGGGTTCGTCGAGAGCAGCGGCATCACGTCCGCCTCTTTTTCCTTGAACCCTCCCGAAAGGCTGGTCCTCGGTGTAGAGATGGCCAACGAAACGTACTATAAGCTTTCGGACGGCGAGGCCGTCCTCAAAGGCGGCCTTTTTCGAAGAGGGTTCAATTCCGTCAGTATCGAGACGAAGAAACTCTTCCGCGAGTCCGGGACATACCCTTATTTTTTGGAATTCAAGGCGGGCGATTTGATCGTCAGGAGAGAGCTGGCCATTGATGTCCGCAGGGATTCCTTTGGCGTCATAGGAAAGCCGGCCGCTCCAAGCAAAAATCTGGAGTATGTCGTGAAGATTTTCCTGGGCAATGAGCTCCTGGCCTCGAGCCGGAAATCCCTTCCTTCCCCGCCGCTGAAAATCGACATCCCCCCGCCGGGAGGTGTCTATGACCCGTTCGGCCCCGGCTACCAAAATGACCCCAAGATCCCGAATTCGTTCCCCATCATGGCCTTACCGGCTGCGATCTATGACCTCATCAAGAGCTTAACCAAAAGGGATGACGTGGAGCCCGTGCCTCCTGTTGAGCTGAAATTAGAAGTTGCGTTCGTTTTCAACGAAAAAAAAGCTGCGGGAGACCAAATCGAGGTCAAAGCACGGTTGACGCTCGGAATGCGAAATATAAGATTTTACCCTATGACAATCGGGAAGGGATTAGAAAAGTAGCCTTATTCCAGAGAGTACAAAACCGTTTCCTTGAACACAAACGCCTTTTTCAGGGGCGGATAATACCCGAAATGGTGGAACTCCGGTTTCCCCCAGAAAAGATAATTTAAGCCCAGCTTTTTCAATTCTGGCGCGGCGGCCGGAAGATTTTGGAGATGCTGCTTCAAGGCCTCGAGCCTCTGATTGTACCTTTCCTCGTCAACCTGGAAAATCCGGCCGTGCAGGCGGTCCCCGACGAACATGTTGCGGCCGGCAAAAGAAGGAATAATGGAGACATTCCATTCCCGGGCCGGAGGAAATGTCTGGACCACTGAGGCGCTCGGTGTGTTCTGTTTGATCCAGTTGAGGACAGCTCTTTCCTCCGCCGGAAGGTAAAAGGTGTACTTCCTGTTTGTGACATCCACCGCATTGCGGACATCAAGAATTAGAGTCATCATCCCGGGGAGGATGAACACGAGCGCCAACAAAAGAGCAAATATCCCTCTGATCCTGAACCTTTCAAAAAGAAAAGCCGTGAACAAGAGCAATTGGATGACCAGGACGAGCCCCAGCTTAAGCGACAAATCATTTTCAAAGTTGCGGATCCTGACAAAGAGAACCGTCAGCAAGGCCATCAAGAAAAGGGTCAGCTGAAAAAGGCGCAAGGGAAATCGCGCCAGCATGGCTCCGGCCAGGCCGATGAGCAGCAAAGGGCCGAGATTCAGGAAAAGGAGCAAGGCGGCCTGCCAAAGATTGAGCTTCTGGAAAAAAAATTCAGACCGCCACCCCAGCTCGGTCATTTGGAGAACCCTAAAGAGCGCCAGCGTCAGCAGGGGGAGCAGGAAATAAGCGCTTCCGCTTTTTAATATCGAGAAAAAATGACTTTTGCGGCCGAGAAGAAGGCGAAACTCACGGACAAGAAAATAGAAACCCCAGCCGAGAAGCAGGATGCCTCCGATAAAAAAGCTCGCGGCGAGAGTCATGACCATGATGGAGGAGAGCAAAAGAGGCTTGTTGAAATCAAGGAAGAGAAACAGGAAAAAAACCAGGAGCAGCGAGATCCCCATGAGGTGCTGCGGCGTATAGAGCATCGACCGCAACAGAGTATCTATCTGCGGCAGGTTCCAGAGCCATCGGGTCAAAGCATCGATATTGTATTCGCTGCCCAGGCTCAGGAATTTCTGGAAATGAAAACCGCACTTTTGGATAAAAAAGTAAAGGCCTTCAAGGCTCACCGTCAGCGAGGCTGCGGCCAGAAAATAGGCAAAAAGGCGGCGGCGGACGCAGATCTGCTGGACGAGGAGCAGCAACAAAGCTAAGAACAGAAAATTGACTGTGAATGACCAGGAGAACATGGCTTTGGGAACAGACCCGCTCAATTTTGCCAGGAAGGCGGGAGTGGCATAAACGAGCCAATAATAATGGAAATCCTCGCCCCGGAAATAAGGGTTGGCGGGGGGGAGCTTGCCTTTGTTGATAGCTTCAACCACGCTGAAATGCTTCAGATAATCTGAGCTGAAATAAGCCCGATAGGCCAGGCCTTCTGGTTGAGGCTTGCCGATATGCGAAAAGGGCACGTACGTGGCCGCGAGGACCAACAGAACAACAAAGATGAGGTCAAAACCTATTTTCCTGCTGGAAGCGGTACGGCTGTTTTTAATGGAAAAAGTGAGAATGGCTATGAGCGGGAGCAACACACAGAGCACCCAAGGATAAGCCGTGCCGGTCACAAAGACTGCCGCCAGCCAGAGGAAGGGGAACAGCCCCAGGCTGAAGAGCGACTGGATAACAAGAAACCCCGGGAATCCGAGCCGATCAGATAAATGCCCGGCGAGATGTTTGGTCCCGGTATTGAGGAGAAAGACCAAAAGAGTCGCCAACAGCGAGGTTTTTAGGCCGGAAAACAGGGCCATGCCCAAGAACAAGATGAAGTAAAACAACAAGTGGTTTTTATATCGACTCAGCCAGCCGCCCATCCGTTTTAAAAAATGCTTTCTTTTTTGTCCTCAATCATAAATGATTAAACCCCTCATTTCAAGCCGATGAATTCCAGACGTTGACTTGATTTTCTGATTCTTCTATCATTAGAGGCGAAATTTGGAATTTGAAAACTAACCGCCGCTTCCCCTCTCCCATCTTCATCCTCCTC
>CAZKEW010000081.1:7362-10362 GCA_964551885.1 uncultured Eubacteriales bacterium | reverse complement strand
GGTGGGCGATAGAGGATTTGAACCTCTGACTTCTACCGTGTGAAGGTAGCACTCTACCCCTGAGTTAATCGCCCACAGGTTTATTTTTAGTCGATTTTGGCACGGCTGTCAATTTTTTTCCGCTCGCCATGCAATCTTGGGGACGGTTCTCAACGAGAACCGTCCCCATCGCTCTTCTTTCTCTGATTGACAACGGGCTTATTTCCCTTTATAAATAAATCAATGGCCATTAGACGCTGCCCCTACTGTAAAGCCATCATTGACGAGCAGGATAAATACTGCAACAACTGCGGCACTCAGCTTCTTTTCCCGGAGGACGAGTTTGTCGAAGAGGACATTCCCGGCGATAAAATCATCGATAAGGAAGAGGAATCCGAAGAAGCAGCAGAAGAAGTTTTAGAAGAAGAGGACGAGGCGGAGGAAGAAGAGGCTGATGAGGAAGAATTAGAATTCGTTGGGGAGGAGAAAGGGAAAGTCGGGGAGCCGCAAGAGGAGGAGTTAGGAGAGCGCATCCCTACAGGGGAAGTCATAGAGGAAGAGGAAGCCGGAAAAGAAGATAGAGAGCTCAAAGCTTGGATGGAACTTAAGGAGGAGATCTCGAAAAAAGCTCAGAGAGAAGGGCAAGAAACGGGGCCGCAGGATTCCCTCGAGGTTACTAAGGAAGAGCCTTCACCCAAAATAAAAGAGGCGGATAAGAAATATGAAGTCTCCATCGAGGAAGACGAGCTGGTTTTTAAGACAAAAGAATTAGATAAGCTCACCCAAACAGTGGAAGAAGGAAAAAGAGAAGAAAAAGAGGAAGCGCCGGTCTCGGAAACGAAGGAGGATCTCCCTCCTTGGGTGAGTGGCATGAAGGAAGCCCCCCTGACCGTCACACCAGACCGGGAAGAGGAAGTCCAGGAAGAACAAAAGCCGATGCGCCAGGAATGGGCGACAGATTCAGGGATCGGAATTCCCGAGAAAGTGACTCAGACAACGCTGCCTTTCACGGATACGATGGCTCGGGAAGAAGAACGGGGAGAAGAGAGAGAAGAGGAAATGGAGAAAGAAGCTGTCGAGGGAGCAGAGGCGCGGCCTCCGGCAGGCTTTTCCTTGAAGCTTAAAGCTAAGTTTGTTGACCTGATTTTTATTACAGCCCTCTGGCTTATCTCCCTCGGGTTTACTGCCGGGGTTATAAAAGTGTCTTTTTTTAAAATAATTTTCGGGTCGCCTCTTCCTGTTTTTGCTTTTTATCTGATCCTGCTCCTGCTCTATTTTTTTCTTTTCCTTTACTTCCTGGGAGAGACCCTGGGAGATCACTATTTTGCCGAGGAAGATTAGACGCCGCTCCTGCCAACTCGAAATCTTTCCCTAAAAATTTTTCCCGAGCTCCCTCATCCGCCGCGATTCGCTCCGGAGTCCCTTCGATCAGCACTTCTCCTTCATCCAGGATGTAAGCCCGGTCTGTGATGCGGAGGGTGTCCCGGACATTGTGGTCCGAAATGACGATGCCGATGCCCCTGTCTTTCAGGCTTAACAAGATTTTTTGCAGCTCGATGATCGTCAGGGGGTCGATTCCCGTGAACGGCTCATCAAGGAGCAGAAATTTGGGCTTGAGGACGAGAGAACGGCAGATCTCGAGTTTTCTTCTTTCTCCTCCGCTCAAGCTGTGGGCAGACTGCTTGGCCAGTGAGAGCAGGCCGAGCTCTTCAAGAAGCCGGCGGCTCAAATTTTCTTTTTCTTCCTCTTCATAGGGCAGAAGCTCGAGGATAAGTCGGAGATTGTTCTCTACGGATGCTTTGAGAAAAACCGAATTCTCCTGAGGCAGATAGGTGATTCCTAACTGGGCTCTTTCCGGAGTGGTGCTTCGGGAAATATCCTGTCCATCAAAATAGACGTTGCCGTGATTGGGTTTAACGAGTCCCACAACCATCTGAAAGGTCGTGGTCTTGCCGGCCCCATTTCTTCCTAAAAGTCCGATGATTTCGCCTGCCTGAACCTCCAGGTTTACGGAGTTGACCACCAGCCGGCGGTTGTAACTCTTGGTCAAATTCGCAGCTTTAAGGACGGACATTGATGGATGCGGCCTCGTCGGCTAAAATACTAAAGTCATTTGCCGCGGCTGTCAAGGAAGCATGAAAAAAGTCATCAGTGCCTCCCGGAGGACGGACTTGGTCGCCTTTTTCCCCGAATGGCTCACGTCTGTGGTCAAAGAGGAAAGAGCTCAGGTGCATGGACCTTCCGGCCGTGTTTACTCTGTTGACCTGAGGCCGGAGAGGGTGCACACTTTTGTGCTGTGGTCAAAAAATTTTGAGAATGTCATCAAGAACCGGAATCAACTCCTGGACGGCCTTAGAAAATACGACCAGCTCTATTTTCACTTCACGATCACAGGTTTAGGCGGGAGTTTCATCGAGAAGAAAGCCCCGAAGCCGGCAGCCGCCCTCGAGCAGCTTGAGCCTTTGGTGAAATTGGCCGGACGTCCCGAACGCATTTCCCTCCGTTTTGACCCGGTTGTCTTCTGGGAGGAAAAGGGAAAGCTCAAGACAACCCTCCCTTTTTTTGAGAAGTTGGCTCAGAACGCGGCCAGCCTGGGCATAAAAAATATCCGCTTCAGCTTTGCCCAATGGTACGGGAAGGCCAAACGGAGAGCGGCTAATCATGGCTTTGCTTACGTTGATCCTCCGCTCGAAGAGAAAAAAAAGGCCGCCCTTGTGATTTCAGAGATGGCTAAGACCTTGGGGCTAAATCTCTTCTCCTGCAGCCAGGATTTCTTGGCCGCTGTCCCTGGGATTGAACCCTCCTCCTGTATCGATGGCCGCCTTCTCCAGAAAATCCATCCTTCAGGGGAGCCTGTCTCCCACCTCAAGGATAAAACGCAGCGCCGGGAATGCCGCTGCACCGAATCCGCGGACATCGGAAGTTATACACAGTCCTGCCCCCACAGCTGTCTCTATTGCTACGCCAACCCTCGGCTCTGAAAGATGAACTTACATTCTGCTTTTGTTTTGGACGAAGGGT